>CAIWCG010000215.1 GCA_903911135.1 uncultured Bacteroidota bacterium | reverse complement strand
TTGAGATTCGCAACGAGGCGATATGTAACGTTGCAAACCCCCTCGTTGAATCCAATGTGGTCGTATGTAAGATTTCGAGCCCCTTCGTTGAGCATCTTTAAGCTGTAAACCAGCTTTCGGATGCCCAAACAGAACCAAATCACCTCATAAGTTCGCTGCTATATATAGGCATCAAGAGAAATTATACCCCAAAACCTTGTTTTTCTCAATCCAGTTATCTACTTTTGTAGCTCGAAATAAATAAAAATCCCAAATCAAAAACTTAAACAACATGAAAACACACCACTCTAAAACCTTACAGGAAGGCGCGAAAAAAAGGCGCCACACCTGTCAGGATTTATCCTCAAATGAAGTTATTTATAACAAACAGATAATTAAAAACTGATGAAAAAAATAATAATTGCATTTCTGGTCTTGAATGCAAATAGTATTTGTGCCCAGAGTTGGTTACCTCTCGGTTGTGGGTTAAATTCACCTGGATATGTTTTATATCCAGATAATAGTTCAGGAAGATTATTTGTGGGGGGTATTTTTACCTCTTTAAACTGTTATCAAGATGATTTGATTGCTGTATGGAATGGAAATATTTGGGATACCACTTTTGCAATGAAAGGAAATGGAGGAACTCCAGTAAATACAATAATTAAATACCAAAATTTAATATATTCAGGGGGCGATTTTAGATACTCTAGCAATATTCGGAATAACGGATTTATAAGATGGAATGGCATAGGTTGGGATTCATTAAATATTGCTTTTCATAGTGGAGGTTCGCCATATAGTTTTTACGAGTATAACAATCTTCTCTATTGTGTCGGTAATTTTGATAGTGTTGGTAGTTATTCCTCCCCACTTATTGCAGCTTGGAATGGCCTAAATTGGTTACCTATTGGTATACCACATGCTATTATTGGATATTCAATTTCATCTTGTGTTTCATTTCAAAATGAGTTGTATGTTGCCGGACATTTCATTGATAGTACATCTACAATTTATGGTTTAGCAAAATGGGATGGAACAAATTGGTTTAGAGTTGGTTCTATTGGAGGTTTTATAAAAAGTTTAATAGTATTCAATAACGAACTCTATATGGGGGGTGAATTTTTATCAGGGGTTCCTAATTGGAGTATTGCTAAGTATGACGGCACAAATTTTTATTCAGTTGGTGGAGGTATTAACGGGCCTATCCGGAATTTAAAAGTAATAGGCAACAAATTATTTGCTGTTGGTTCTTTTGACTATGCACGTGTAAACTTTGGTCAAGTAGGGGGTATTCCAGCAAGTGATGTTGCCTATTTTGATGGAAACAATTGGTATCCTTTTTCAAATGATTTATTTGGCTCTGGATCAACAGTTGCAGATATAGCAGAATACCAAAATCATATTTATGTAACAGGGAGTTTTAATTCTATCAATGGAGATACTTCATTTCATAATATAGCCATGTATTCCAGCCCACTTGGAGAAATGGAGCTATTTAAGAAAAAAGAAGAAGTTAGTGTTTATCCCAATCCTGCTAGTAGTAGCATTACTATTCATAGTCAATTAGGAATTACGAATTATGAATTACGAATAACAGATGTTTTCGGCAGAGTGGTCTATAAAGAAACCATAAGAGCTAATGACACGCAGGTGGATGTTTCAAGATGGAGTAGCGGGGTTTATTTTTATAGCCTCACCCAAGGAGAGGGTGCAGCAGTAAGAGGCAAGTTCATCAAGCAATAAGAAGCTAAGCGATTATAAAAAAGGCGGCACTTATGGTGCCGCCTTTTTTATTTAAAGCTATTTCGAGGCAGCCTGCCTTCAAAGCATAGCCCCGATAGTAGCGGCAGCCCGCTGCTTTGTTTCGGTAATGGGCAAGCAGCGGCTACAGCGGATAGCGGGACTGGCCATGATGCGAGAAGAAACCGTAGGCTCCTTAAAAGAATTAGGAATTAGGAATTAAAAATTAGGAATTAGAAGTAGGATGGAGGGGAAATGGCGCGAATCCACAAATATTTTTATTTTTGCGCCAATGAATTTTGTATTTCCATCCTTTCTGTTTGCATTATCTGCAATAAGCATCCCAATAATTATCCATCTTTTTAATTTTCGCAAGTTCAAAAAGATCAATTTCACCAACGTGAGGTTCATCAAGGAGGTGAAGCGCGATACGCAGTCGAAATCTCGGCTGAAACATCTTTTGGTGCTGCTGATGAGGGTGCTGGCCATCCTGTTTTTGGTTTTTGCCTTTGCCCAGCCCTATATTCCGATTGCGAAAAATGCTGTGGTGGAGTCGGAAAGGGCGGTGAGCATTTATGTCGATAATTCTTTCAGCATGGAGGCCATCGGCAAAAACGGGACGCTGATAGAACAGGCAAAATCGAAGGCTGCCGAGATAGCAAAGGCCTATAAACCTTCGGATAAATTCCAGTTGTTGACGAATGATTTCGAGGCCCGTCATCAGCGGTTGATGAATCGGGAGGAGTTTTTGCAGCAACTGGAGGAGGTGAAGATTAGCCCTTCTGTGCGGTCGCTTTCAGAGATACTTTCCCGACAACAGGAGGCCTTGAATACCGCCAATGCAAAGAAGCCGCTGGCTTATCTGCTTTCTGATTTCCAAAAGACCATGGTCGATTTGGACAAGGTGAAAAAGGATACCAACCTTAGCATCCGCATGTTGCCTTTCGAATCGCAAAAGACCGGCAATGTATTTATCGACAGCTGTTGGTTTGCCTCCCCTGTCCGCAAGGTGAATGAAACGATTCATCTTTTGGCGAGGATAAAGAACCTTTCGGACGATGCGATTGAGAACATTCCAGTCAAATTGATGATAAACGGCAAACAGAAGTCGCCTGGCAGCGTGACGATACCTGCCAATTCTTCGGTGGTGGATACCATCAATTTCACTTTGTCAGAAACCGGATGGCAGGATGGCGAAATTGCCATTGCCGACCATCCCATCACCTTCGACGACAACTATTTTTTCTCTTTTGAAATCAATGAAAGGATAAATGTCCTTTGCATCAATGGCGACAAGTCGAATTATTATCTGGACCATCTTTTTGGAAACGACAGTTCGTTTGTTTTTAAGAATTCTTCTGAAAAGACCATCGACTATTCTGGGTTTAACAATGAGCAGGTCATCATCCTGAATGAACTGCCAAACATTTCTTCGGGCTTATCGCAAGAATTGGTGAAATATGTCAAGAAAGGTGGCAGTCTATTGGTTATTCCAAGTGCAGACATCTCCACCTCTTCCTATAATGAAATGCTGCAGACATTCGGTTGCAATACCTTCGGAAACTTGATGAACAGCAGCAATAAGGTTCGAAAGATTAACTTGGAAGATGAGGTTTATAAAGAGGTATTCACGAAGATTAACGACAATATAGACTTGCCGGTTGTCAACAAGCATTATTCAATCGTGAAGACATCCAAGAGCAATGAAATGCCCTTGCTTACTTTGGATAACGGTGAAAGTTTCTTGAGCAAGTATCCGGTAGAAAAGGGAAAGGTTTATGTTACCAGTGCCCCGCTGAACAAGGAGTTCAGTAATTTTACACAGCATGCCATTTTCGTCCCTACCATATTGAAGATTACCTTGCTAAGCATCAACAACAATCGCCTTTCCTATACCATCAGCAAGGATGAATCATTTGATTTTGACAAGGTGCAGATAAGTGGCGATAATGTTTTTCATCTAACCAACAAGGAATCAAATTTTGATGTAATACCTGAACATAGGATGATGAACAATGTATATTCCATTTACCTTCATAACCAGATAAAATCAGCAGGGAATTTTCATCTTGTGAGCGAGAATAAACCATTGGCCACCTATTCCTTTAATTATGACAGGAATGAATCGGATTTGAAATGCATTACGGCAAGCGAATTGGAAGAGCTATCCAATCAATATCACATTAACAATACCGAAATCATAAAAGCTGACTTGCCAAGCATTTCAAAACAATTGTCTCAATTGGAAAGTGGCATACAGTTGTGGAAATACTGTTTGATATTTGCTCTTGCATTTTTCGCGATAGAGGAATTGATATTAAGATTATGGAAATAAAACTAGTTTGATATGAAACAACTAATAAAATCAGCTAAGGTCATCGATAAAAACTCCCCTTATAATGGTAAGGTTTTAGATATTCTTATTGAAAATGGAAACATAATAATGATTGGCACCAATCTGAAATTAGAAAGCAACGATATTGAAATCATCGATAATGATGGTCAATGTGTTTCACCGGGTTGGTTTGATATGAGAGTTAATTTCAACGACCCAGGATTCGAATATAAGGAAACGATTGATACAGGAATTGAAGCAGCAAAGATTGGAGGATTTACCGGAGTAGCAGTCATGCCATCTACCAACCCTTCCATTCATACCAAATCTGTTGTTGAATATTTAATCAACTCTTCCAAAGGTAAAACAGTTGATATTCATCCTTTCGGAGCTTTATCTACAAAACAGGAAGGAAAAGACCTATCGGAAATGTATGATATGTTTACTTCAGGAGCGGTTGCCTTTACTGACGATAAAAATGCCATAAAGGATAGTGGTTTAATGTTGCGTGCCATCATGTATGCCAAGAATTTCGGAGGTCTGGTAGTTTCTTTCCCTTTTGATGAAGCCTTGGCGCATAACGGTCAAATGAATGAAAGCGAAATGAGTGCTTCCTTGGGATTAAAGGGAATACCATCATTGTCTGAAGAGGTTATCATCATGCGTGATTTGGAATTGGCAAAATACGCTGATGCAAGAATTCATTTTACCTGTATTTCCACTGCCCATTCCGTTGAATTGATTCGTAAGGCAAAAACTAACGGAATTAAAGTGACAGCCGATGTTTGCATTAATAATCTCGTCTTGGATGAAAGCTATCTTTCAGGATTTGACAGTAATTATAAATACCTTCCACCGCTAAGGAGCAAGAAGGATATTGAAGCTCTTAAACGGGGCTTGAAAGATGGTACGATTGATGTAATCTGCAGTGATCATACCCCTGAAAATGTTGAACATAAGAAGTGCGAATTTGAGCATGCCGCTAATGGCAGCATCGGTCTTGAAACATTCTTTGGCTTGGCGAACAAGTACCTTTCAGATACCCTTTCTATGGAAGAGTTGATAGATAAAATCTGTTACAATCCAAGGATACTTTTAGGTATTCCTGTTCCAAATATTAAAGAAGGAATACATGCAAACCTGACTGTTTTCAATCCTGATTTGGAATGGACATTTAAAGAGTCTGATATACGTTCGAAATCTAGAAATACTCCATTCATCAATACTGTCCTTAAAGGAAAAGCAATAAGGGTTATCAATTGATAATCTTATTTTTACCATTATTTTTTTATTTACATGGATACAAAGGAAATTGATGCGCTAATCAAGTTATTGGATGATACCGATACAGCAGTTGCGAGGCTGATTCAGGAACGGATATTGTCATATGGCAAGGAAGTAATTCCTTATCTTGAGCATGCCTGGGAAAATTCCTTCGATCCTTTACTTCAGCATAATATTGGTGAGATTATCCATAAGATTCAATTCAAATCCTTGCGTGAAGCGCTGATGGGATGGGCAAAAACCAAGGACCAAGATTTGTTGGCTGGAACAATTCTGGTCGCACGCTATCAATATCCTGATCTTGACGAAGGTAAAATTCATGATTCCATCGAAACCATCAGAAAAGATGCCTGGTTGGAGATGAATGACCATCTGACTGCCTTGGAAAAGGTGAAAATTTTAAATCATATCCTCTTCGAAGCACATGGCTTTGGAGGAAATACGGCCAACTTCCATGCGGTTCAGAATTCCTTCATCAATATAGTGCTCGAATCAAAAAAAGGCAATCCATTGTTACTTTCAATAATCTATTCAGTCATAGCAAAGCAATTGGAAATGCCGGTTTATGGAGTAAATCTTCCTGAACATTTCATTCTTGCCTATATCAATGAGCATTCTATCGAGCCAATTCCGGGCGAACAGGAGTTAAGGATTTTGTTTTACATCAATGCCTTCAGTAAGGGATCGGTTTTTCCTAGAAGTGAGATAGATAAGTTCCTGAAACAATTGAAGATTGAACCTCATCCTCATTATTATGAACCATGTACCAACTTGGAAATCATTCAAAGGATGATTCGGAATTTAATCAATAGTTATACGAAACTTGGTCATGAGGAAAAATGTTCCGAGTTGGAGTTGCTTTATAAGGATTTACAAATTGAAATTTAATACGAATATAATACCTTGACTTGTTCATCCAAATTGAGAATGATTGAATTGGCCAATGGATACCGAAGTTTGCTTAGGTCGAATTTTAATTCTTTATGAATGGTCTCCACACATTTACTATTTGTTGATTTTCTTTTTAGATAAACTGCCGTCATCGGAGGGTTTGATTTTGTGAACTTACCATTTGTCACCAATTCAAAAGTGTCTGATTGGCAAGTATTATAAAAGGTTAACGAAATGGTAATGACATCCTTGACAATGTAGGTCGTATCTATCTTATGTGAAGTATCGAATACTTTGACGAGTGACTGGTCTATTGTAAGATTCTGAACAGGGACTTGTACGTTTCCTGTTTTTTGATGACTTGCCTTGCAAGAATAGATGGTAATCAATGTAGCCGACAAAAGAAATAGGCATATGGTTTTCATGCCTCAAAATTACATTTTTAAATGGATATGATGAGTTGACACTAATTTTTAAAAAGGAGTATGAGGGAGGTCGTTTTATATCCGAATATAAATAACTAATTTTACACCGATGATAAAAGGAATGGATTTCATATCGCCCGAAGTGATAAATTTTGTTTTGGTAACCCTATTCTCGCTTCTTTTGGGCTTGGAGCAACGCCGAAGACACATCACCAAGAAGATTGAGACGCTTTTTGGTACCGACAGAACCTTTACTTTCATCGGCATTTTGGGTTATGTCCTTTGGATAATCGAACCGGACAAACATTATCTTTATATGGGTGGAGGCATTGTCATTTCGCTGCTGTTGGCCATCTATTATCATCAAAAGATGCAGCAGCAGAACCTTTTTGGGGTCACGGCCATCCTCATTGCACTCATCACCTATTGCTTTGCTCCACTGGTCATCACACAGTCTCATTGGATATCGCTGCTCATTGTGGCAACCGTACTTTTATTGGCCGAATTGAAGGAAACCTTCATCGAAGTGAGCAAACGCTTTGAGAAGGACGAGTTCATTACTTTAGCAAAATTCATCATCATCGCAGGCATCATTCTGCCCTTGATACCCACCGAACAAATCATTCCATACATCAACGTAAGTCCTTACCAGGTATGGCTTTCGGTGGTGGTGATATCTGGAATGTCTTACCTAAGTTACCTGCTGAACAAGTTTGTTTTCACCAATTCAGGCATTCTCTTCACAGGCATACTCGGAGGATTATACAGCAGCACGGCTACCAGCATTATCCTTGCAAAAAAGACCAAAGAAAAGCTCGCTACTCCGCATGAATATGCCGCATCCATCATTTTGGCCACCGCCATGATGTATTTCCGGATATACATCCTCATCCTCATCTTCAACACCAACATTGCCGGCTATCTTTTTCCATATTTCTTGGCACTGTTTTTCATTACCCTCATCACGGCCTATGTGCTATACATCAAAAAAGATAAGGATGTTGCCGATACTTCCAAAACCCAAGACACCCATCGCAATCCGTTGGAGTTCAAGGTGGCCATCATCTTCGCTTTGGTATATGTCGGGTTCAATTACCTCAACGGCTTCACCATTTCGCACTATGGCAACAGCGGTTTGACCGTCCTTTCCTTCGTTGCCGGCCTTTCCGATATCGACCCATTCCTGCTGAACCTCGTGCAGACAAAATACGAAATCGCCGAAATCATCCTCGCCTTCGCAGCCCTGCAAGCCACCATGGCAAACAACCTCCTGAAAGGCATTTACACCTATATCCTGGCCGACAAACCCGTAAAAAGGCTGCTCCTCACCGGTTTTTCGATGATTACCATCGCAGGCATCGCGTCCATCCTCCTCATCCGAGCGCTTCATTAAAATACCGTCCTTTCGTTATCCAGAATGATCATTTGGGCGTGCCCCCAAGCAGCAGCCCCAGTGAAAAAGAGGCCACCACCTTGCTGCAAGGGGTCGGGGTGTTGCGTGGGTTCGCTGCGCTCCGTGCAAAGCACCGCCTTCGGCGCCCCTCCACTCCCTCACGCAGTGCTTCCTCCAGCTGCAGTTCCATTCCATGTCTGCATCTTAAAAAAATGTAAAACCAAGGATGCCAAACTTCCATCTAGAAAGAACACTGCCTGTTCCCTTTTTGAGTTTTTGGGAGGTGAAAATTTGGGTGAAAGAGGGTTTTTTGGCGATTTTGGGGCTCTGAAACCGCCAGGTATTTTAAATTTCCCCGTAGTGAGTTGCCTTTTTGGTAAAAAGGCAACCCGTTTTGACAAAAAGGAAACGCGGTTTTGTAAAAAGGAAACACGGATGTACAAAATGGCAACGCGGATGCCCAAAAAGTAAACACGTTTTACCAAAACGAGAACACGGATTGTCTAAACTTAAACCCGTTTTGGTAAAAAGGGAACACGTTTTAGCAAAAAGGGAACACGTTTTTAGGGGTTGAGTCAGGTTTTCAGGTTTAAAAGTGTCGATTTGGTGGGTTTGGCAATAGGCAGTGTTCTTTTTTTACGCCCTCTACAAAAGGATGGTTCGAGGTAGCTGCCGTCATATCTAGCCCTGACATGCCCAAGGCTATCCTCTTGTGCGTTGGCATCTTTGGGGGGGTAAGGCAGAGATAGCTGATGGCTGGCAGGTAGCACCTTGATACGAGAAGTGACCGTAGGCTCCTTATTTTGATTATATGAAATGAAAAAGCCGGACAGGTGATTGGATTCCTGTCCGGCTTTATGGTGCATGCCGTCATCGTTTGGAAGGCATGCGTGTGGGTGGTGGTTTAATCTATCACCACTTTTCGCTGCAGCACTCCGTCGGAGTTTTTCATCACGAGGATGTAAACGCCCTTGGATACGGCGAGGAGGTTCAGCGTGGTTTGGTTTTCGCCTATCACTGCGTCGTGGTCTTCATTGATGATTTCCTGGCCGAGGGCGTCTATCAGCGTCAGATTGTAGCTTTCAGCCTTGCTGGAGATGAAGGTTACGTTGACGAAATTGCGGGTTGGGTTCGGAAATACGGTGAACGAAGTGGTGTCGGTAAGGGCGGAATCCGCTTCCAAACGTGCCAAACAGCCAACTCGGGTAGGATATGTGGCCGACATGCAAGCCCTGGAATCCTTAACCTTGACGTTGTAGGTGGCCGAAGAAAGCGACAAGAACTGATTGACTGAAGTCCAGTTAGCTCCGTTGTCCTTCGAATAATTGAACATGCCCGTACCACCTAAAGCCGAAATGGTAATCCTACCGTTGGCAGCGGTGCATGGAACAGGATTTGCCGGGGTAACGGTAATGTTGAAGGCGGTAGATTGGGTAATTGTTTGGCTGGTAGTGGCAGTGCAGCCTTTCGAATCGGTCACTGTAATGGTGTAGGTTCCTGCCGTTCGGGTGGTTGTTCCGATGTTGGTATAAGAAGGAGTTCCGCCGCTGGCACTGACCGTGAGGGTGGTAGAGCCACCATAGCATAGGATGGCAGTGCCTTGTGTTGAGGATGCTGTAAGCAAGGTAGGCTGGCTTAATGTTATCGGTGTGGTAGTTGCCGAACATCCATGACTGTCGGAAACAGTGTAGGAATAGGTGCCCGTCCGTATAGTGAAAGTTCCTGTACCCGAATAGCTTGGTGTGCCACCAGTAGCCGACACGGTGATGGTTGTAGCCCCACCGTAGCAATTGATGTTGCCACCAGAAGAAGCTGATGCGCTAAGTGCCAAGTCAGGTTGTGCCAAGGAGGCAGAGGTGGTGGAGGAACATCCGTTTCCATCGGTTACGGTAAATGAATAGTTGCCTGCCGTTCGGGTGAAGGTACCTGTTCCGGTATAGCTTCCAGTGCCCCCGCTTGCAGCAATGGTTACTGAAGTAGAACCACCACGACAAGCAATGTTTGAGGCATTGGCTGTTGCAGCAAATGCCGTCGGTTGACTGATGGATATGGAAGTGGTGGCAGTACAGCTATGACTATCAGAAACGGTAAAGGAATAAGTTCCCGCAGTTCTGGTGTAGGTTCCCGTGCCTGAATAACTTGATGCGATGCCACTGCCTGTTACGGTAATGGTGGTTGTTCCGCCATTGCAACTTATTGCAGACCCAGCCGAAGCGGCAGCAGAGAAGGAAGTCGGTTGTGTTATTGATGCAGATGAAGTAGCATGGCACCCATTGGCATCGGTTACGGTATAGTGATAAGTACCCGTTGACAAGTTCGTTATCGGAGTTGAGCAATAAGAATAGGAACCTGTACCACCAGTTGCATTCAATGCCACGCTGCCAGTCTGATAAAAGCAAGTTGGTTGTGTCGGCGTTGCAGATAAAGCTAATACTGCAGGCTCGGCAAGTGTTCCGTTTACATAAGAAATCTCATAATTCGCTGGTGTATAAAGCACTGCACCACCCGGAACAATTTGATAGTTTCCTGCTGCTGGAATAGATGTAAGGCTGACCACGGAATTGTTTGCATCACGCAAAGTGTAGCTTATCGGTATGGAATCTATTGTGGGGAAAGTATCATTGTATTGATAACCTGTAATGGTTGAAGTAAATGTTGGGATACTTGCACATAAAGGACTTTTGTTGTCTGCAGTTATAGTAAGAGGAGCAGGTAAAATCGTCAATGTACCTAAACCATAGGTAATATCATAATTAGAACCAGTGAAAGCACCCGGAACAATGGAATGAATACCAGCTGTTATACCAGTAATCAAATTAATGGAATACAAGGCATTGATGGAATCTGCAGCGTCAACAACATCCATAGTATCAACAATTATAACCATGTTTCCGTGGGAGGTGTCAGGCAAGCCACTTCCATTTACTATCGATTTGCCGTTGACGATAGACTTCCCATTTACTATCGATTTCCCATTGACAATGGATTTCCCATTGACAATGGATTTCCCATTAACAATGGATTTCCCATTGACAATGGATTTTCCATTGACAATGGATTTTCCATTTACAATGGTTGTGGTATCAGGATTATTTTGGTAGTTAAAAATTGTTTCAGGAGAAATTTCAACCACAAACATGGTATCTGGAGTGTTTATGTTATTCACAATTGATTTTCCATTCACAATTGATTTTCCATTGACAATTGATTTTCCACTGGCAATAACACCTAGACCAGAAACGTCAGAATTCACAATCGATTTCCCGTTCACAATCGATTTCCCGTCTACAAGCGCGATTTCATTCTTATAAAACGTTCCTTTGTGATTAACCTTAATTGAATCCAAAAATGCAACACGTTCGCTCGTCTCTATAAGGGAATCAGGATAAATGTAATTAAACTGAATACTGTCAAGCGCTTGGCCATATGTTATTGTGGTGTCTTTGGGTGTAATTAATAAAGGCATAGGGTCAATCCTTATCAGACCATCAATGAAAGTGTAATTGTAACGAACAATTTTATTTGAATCTGTAATGGTTACAATTGCAGGATGAATATAATATTGTCCAATATTGCTAGCATTGGTTACTGGAGATGTATAGAAAATACTATCAAGTCCTAATTGAGTTGCAGTAAGTACAGATGATGCTAACGGTTGACCGTCAACTGTAATGGTTGAAGTAAAGGCGGGTATTTTCGCACCATAATATTTTGTTTTATTGTCAGCAGTTATAACAATTTCTTTTTTAATGATATGGAACAAATATGCAGAATCTGAATAACCGCCATCCAAAAGGCTTGAAGTTAAAGGAGGGTTATATACCATTAATGGAGGATTGCCTACAAATGGAGGTATTGTTGCATTAATATGGGTTTCATCAACATAAGATGAATTGATTAAACTTCCATTAAAAAACACAATTGATTGGGGAATAAAATATGAACCATGAATTATAATGTCCATTTGTTGGTTTCCAGGAATGACTGTAGAATCAAATGATAGGTTTTTAACATTTGGTGTTGCTCGTGCAAAAGTTTTTAATGCAGCATCAGCTTGTATTAAGCCATAACCAGAAATATAATCAAAACCAGACGTATTCATGTCTAAACAAGTTCTTTGAAGAATTGCTCTAACACTATCTGGACCAATAGAATCATTATAAAACTTCTTTTTTCCGTTTATCAAGAGTGCTGCTACAGCAGCGGCATGAGGAGCTGCGCATGATGTACCAAAGAAATTATGGAAAGCATCATTATCAATATTATCCCCTCCCATATCAACGGTTGTATTTACTCCATTTGGAGCACAAAAATCAGGTTTGTTTCTAACATTTCCATACACGGCAGTACCACCGCGAGATGAAAACGATGCAATTGTAGGTGGACTAACCCCAAATGGAGGAGTATTAGAAAACAATACAGCACCAACAGTCATTGCCCCGGCTGCATTTGCTTGGCCAACTATTGTAGAAGTTCCTTGATGAAATTCATTTATTATTGACTGACCTCTGAAAACGATATACTTAAATTTAACAGGTATATGGTCTAAGCTCCAAGATCTTACAATCATCACATTTGTTTTAGCAGGGGCGTTTCCTGTAACAGTAAACGGTAGTACTTCAAATGGGTCTCCCCAAGTATTATCCCTATTAAATCCAAATAGTTTATTTCCATATCCATCAGTAAGATAAATATCAAAATCATTTTTAGCACCTGGCAGCTGCTTAAGTGAATAAATTGAATCATCCCATTGAAGTACAATAGTATAGTTTCCTGGAGACAGGGTTATGCTTTGGTAAATATCTCCACCTCCAAAATCATGGACGGTTCCTGTTATTCCAGAAGGAGCTGAAATTGGATTATACATTCCCTCATATGATGCAACACCAAAATTTCCTGCAGCTGTGAAGTAGGAAACTCCTTGGCTTTTTACATAATTAACTGCTTTAGAAACAACACCATCTTGGAAAAATGGTTCAGTAATATATGTTACATCATCAACAATTATATTACAAGTATCTTTTTGTAATTCTTTAATACCTGCAGCAAAATCGCCAGCACTTATAAATCCTGTTCTAAATGCTAATCTTGCTTTTGGAGCTACATCATGAATAATTTGAAGCATTGCTCGGCCTTCATCTGTCCTTTCACCATAACGATAATCCCCTAATACTTCAACTGGGCTAGTATTACCAAGTATGCTATTGATTAATGAAGGCCCTGGTAAATCTCCATTAGCTACATCAACATCAGCACTATTTAGTGTATTATAGCTATCAGACATAACCCCAATTTTAACACCTGAACCATCAACATGAAACGCTTTTCTTGCTGAATCAGATTTCATGGAGACATCACCTAAAGTGGTTACGAGGCCGACATTTGAAATTGGTGGGAAGTATGGTCTTACATAATTAACTAAAGTTGGTAGACTATCAAGCTTTGGTAAATTGGCAATAGGAAAACTTCCAGTAATAATTAACGTCGTATCCCCATTAGTTATAAAGTCTGCCATTCCATAATTGGATGTTTGCAATAAAAGATATAAACTATCATGCATTCCAACATTTGCAATAACTTCAATTAATACTCTGCCTAAATTTGTATGAAAAATATTGTTATTTGCAGTATCAGGTATAGAATCAGGGTTTGTATGTAATTGTGTCAATTCAGAACCTATTGCTGTAGTATCCTTTCCTGAGGTTGGAGGTGGATAATAGGGCAAAATACAAACTCCACCAACTACATACGCAGAAGCTGAAGCTGAACAATTGTATGAATTTGTTACAACAACTGAGAATGTATCAGTTGTGTGAACATAAATTGTAGTTGTGTTCGAATGTGTAAAGTCATTCCATGAATAGGTTATATACTCTGGATCTGTACTTGTAGTTAATGTGTCGGCACTACAGAATGATGATTCTCCATAAATTGTTGGAGTGGGTGGTAATGGATTTACGACTACATTAAATGATGCAATACCTATGCATCCATAATTATTTGTTACAGTAACGTTGTACATGCCACTTGAAGATACAATAATCGTATCAGATGTTGAACCATTTGAATTATTCCAAAAATAGGAACTATATCCAAATCCCACATCAAGTATTCCAGAGCCACACATAACAGCATTACCAGAAATTGTGGGAGTTAAAACAGAAGGTTCTGTCAAAGTTTCTGAAATGCTATTTTTACAACCATTTTGGTCAGTAATTGTAAAAGTATAAGTTCCATATGAATATGTGTAGGTTCCTAACCCATTGTATGGTTCCGTACCAGAAGTTGCTGTAACAGTAATCACGCCGGTTCCACCATTACAATATATTGGTGTAGTGATATCAGAATGTGCTATTGGATTCGGAAGAACTGTCACATCTAAACAAGCAGAGGCGGTGCACCCATGTACATCTGTTGCAGTAACACAATACGTTCCAGATGATGATGCGTTATAATAATAAAATGATGAATTATCGTTCCATTCATAAGTATAGTCAGTAAAACTCCCACCATAAACACCATTAACATACAACACGACGTTGCTATCTTGGCAAAAAGTTGTTGGTGAATTAGAATATAATGAAAATCCCACATTGGTAACATTTATCGATATTGTAGTATCGCAATTTGAATTATTCCCATGAATTGATACCGAATAAATGCCAGGTGCATTAATCGTAATGGATTTTGTCGTTTCACCATTTGGACTCCATAGGTAAGATAATTGGTCATTTCCACTGTTAAGAGCCGTTAAAATTGTTGTAGGGCTACCACAAAGGCTATCAGGTATTTCTCGTTCTATATAGCAAGAATCAAGTTTCCATACAAAAAGACTATCTATTGCATGGCAACCATTACTGTCTGTAACGGTAACAAAGAATAAGCCCCCTTGAGAAACGCTTGTTGTTTCAGTCGTTGTGCCATTATTCCAGTTATAAGATAAATAGGAACCTCCAGCATCAAGTAAATTGGAAGAACCAGAACCACATAATGCATAGTTTCCAGTTATTGTTGGAGGAGTAATGCTTGTTTGAATAATTGTCACATTTTGTATAGCATTAGAAGTATTGCCATTTACATCAGTCGCTATCCAAGTAACTTGGGTTGTTCCAACTGGAAAGCAACTTGGGGCATCATTTGTAACACTAACACTGCCACAATTATCGGAAACAATTGGAACTGGACCTGAATTTCCAACTTGAATTAAACCGATTGCATTAGTGGAATCATTATTAAAATTTCGATTTTCACAATTATACATCAGCGAACCGCTTTGCGTTAAATAATAAAGTCCAGGTGTATTTGGTGCCGTAAAATTACCAGAATGATAACTGCTTGAATAACCATTGCCAATTCCATTTTCACATTGAAGAGTATTAGAACTTCCGCCAATACCAATATAGGATTGAACAACACAACCCGGACAATATCCTGTCCCAGAATTAAAAGCAACATGCATGTTATAAGTCAAACTTATTGAAGAACCTGGTGAGACTAAAACAGAATTTCCTCCACCATTAATTGACACTCCTGTATATGTTATGTATCTGTCTACGACATCTAATGTAACTGGAGATGGAACCAAATGAATTGGAGTAAATGAAATATTACAAGCATTGCAAGAATTTGTTGTAATATCATCAGGAGCAGTTATAGCAGGTGGTTGGTCATCAATAACAGTAACATCAAAAGTTGTTGTTCCATTGTTGCCGGCATCATCATAAACATTTATCACAAATGTCGTCACCCCAACACTATATCCAACATTTGGGAAATAAGAACCAACGCCCAGATAACCTGCAAAATACGTACCTATTAGGTTACTGTTTACATATATATCTTCAGACACATAAAAAGTATCGGAACAATTATCACTAACTATTGTAAATAAGTCTAAATTACCAGATGGAATATATTCACAGGAACCTAAATATCCATAATTTGTATTAAATGTTTGGTTGTGGCTTGTAACAATGGGTGCCTCAACATCATTTACAACTGTAGCATTGATTGATGCAGATGCCGTACATCCAGAATTATTTGATACAGTAACATTATATGTTCCAGTAGAATAAACTGTAATAGATTGTGTTGTTGAAGATCCATCGTCATTCCATAAATAAGAAACGAAACCGGAATCAGCAGTAATTAAACCGGAACCACCACAGAAGATTGGTCCACCTGTAATATTGATGGCATTCAAATTACATGGACTACAAGAGTTTCCTGCAGTAACTCCGCCTAGTGCTATCCAATTTGAAGTAGAACCGTTTAAGGCAAAATTCTGCAGAGTTCCATCATTTCCGTTTCCACTGGCATCGGTTAAAATGGTTTCACTTGAATTATCAGCTCCATCATAACCTTGATTAAAATGATAAGCTGCAGCTAAGTCCTGTTGAGCGGAAATTTCACAATTCATGTTTGATTGGATTTCTGTCTGTGTTAATGAGCGAGTCCAAACTCTTAGTTCATCAATACTACCATCGAACTCATTGCTTCTATATGCCACATCTCCAATATATAAATCGGTATTTCCATCACCAATGAATGCTGAAGGAGAAACATCTGAACCAATCAAAACACCATCTCTATAAATCTTTCTGGCTTTTGTTGAATTATCAAAAGTACAAGCCCAATGGTGCCAGTCTAAATCAGGCGTTATTGAAACATTTAAATCGTTTAGATAAAAATTGAAGAAAAAGCCATTTCCACCAGGTGCAAAACCAATATGCAGTGTTTGGTTTTGTCCAGAGCTAGGTCCTTGTGAAAATGCAACATCATAATCTGAATTACTTGCCTTCTTCAACCACATTTCGACAGAAAAGGATCTATTGGAGAGATCTACACCAGGATTTGAAACTATAATTAAATCATCAACACCATCAAAATTCAATGCAGCAGCAGCAGGGCAGGTAGAAATGGTAATGTCGGCAAGAGTTGCAGTGCCTGTGCATCCATTTCCATCTGAAACGGTAACTGTATAAGTTCCAGAAGAATAAACAGTTATTGTTTGTGTAGTCGAATTATTAGAATCATTCCACAAATAGGTGACATAACCTGCCCCAGCATCAAGCACCCCGGAGCAAGTAAATGAATTCCCTCCAGAAATTGCAGCTGGCGTATTCAAACTACAACCTGGAATAACATTAATATTGTCCAAATACATATTGTTTCCATAACCAGAAATTCCTTTGAATTTAATTCTGTTTGTATTGGTAGGTAAATTACAATATAATGTTTGCCATTGACTTGAAGTAGGTGTAAACACTTCACTGTTACTTCCGCCATAGGTATTAAGGATTCCAGTTGGACCACCTAATAATGTCCTTAAAAGAGTCCAAGATGAACCAGAATCAGAGGATGTATATATCTTTAAAGTATCAACGGAAGTTTGCCAACCGGCATATGCTTCATCGAATTGTAAATTAAAATCATTACTTGGAGTAGATGTAAAAACAGATGTAATTAATTCTTCATATGCACTGGAAGGTTCGTCCCAAATATCAAATTTAGCACATTGATTGCCAGCTCCAAACCCACTTGCACCAGAATATTGAGCCCACGGATAGCTTGTATTACTTGTGGATATCCACCCACAAGGTGGAAAATTAGCACCTTCAAAACTTTCAGGTAATGATGACACAGAATGGGTAACTTCTTGTGTGGCAGAAGACGAACAACCATTTACAGTAACGAATACGGAATAATTTGTTGTTATAGTTGGGCTAACTACTGGGTTTTGAACTGTCATATCACCTGGAGACCAGGAATAAGTGGCTGTTGCAGGTACACCATATGTTACTGTTACCTTCGCATAATAGCCTTCTAAATTAGTATTATCCGGAATCAATCCCCAATAACCCATATCTGTTTTCAAAAATGTATTGCTGCCCCCGATGACATAACCTGTAGCTGGTATATTAATTGTCACTAAACCAGATTGACCAATACATGAGCAATGATCACTAGTAATGAAGTCAACTCCTGTATTTAATCCGTTTAAAGAAGAAGATAAATAACTATAACCGATACAATTGAAACCTACTGAAAATTGCAATTGAATATTTGTCGCAACACCAGAGCCTATATCATTCCATGAAAATCCACCGGCAGCATATCCAAAATAAGAACCATTTCCATAACCACAATCATAATTTAGACCTACCAGATTAGCCAATGAAATATCATAAGTTATTGAGCCAGTGTTATTATAAATATTATCAAAATATGCATTTAATACAGATGAATCATTATTACAAACAATGGATGGTGATGCACTTAATGTTAAGTTTGGAGTTGGGTTTACAATCACAGATACAGATGCAGTGCAATGACCTGCATCTGCAGAAGTAACCGTATAAACTCTACTTAAACTTGGGCTTGCTGTTACCGAAGCTCCTGTTGTTTGGTTTAAACCAGTTGATGGAGACCAACTATATTCACTTGCTCCACTTGCTGAAATGTAAACATTATCTCCATTACAGATTGTATAACTGCTGCTACCAACGATTGTTGGAGGAGTGTTTACCGTTAAGGTTACATATCCGCATTCTCCAGGATTACAGTTTCCACCTTCTCCTCTTAAATAATAAGTTGTAGTAGTGGCAGGGGAAACTCTAATTGAAGTTCCAGTCCCAATATCCGTACCATTACAACTGCCTTCGTGCCAATGCCATGCCGTATTAGAATTCAATGCCCCATAAGAATAATATAAGGAAGCTGAATCTCCAATACAAATTGCTGTAGGGGTATAGGCGATACCTGGTGCATCAGCAGGAAGGTCCAAGTGAATATCTATAGTATTTTGAACACCACACCCCGTTGAATCATTAGTTATCAAATAATATCTATTTGTATCCAAATTATTAAAAAAACCAGCATGATTTGATGCATAATAAGTAAGATACAGATCACCGGTATGATATGTATATAATTCATAATCATAACCGAAAGAGAATGGAAATCCTCCTGATGCACTAGCAGTTATGGTTCCATTAGTGTATCCTTGGCAGCTATTGGTACTGCTTACATTACGGGATGGATAATCATGCACATAAATCGTTATTTCTGAACAGGTATTGTTTTGACAAACCCCTCCTTCGCCTCTTACATAATAAGTGGTGGTGGATGTTGGGTAGGCTGTATGGTTATATCCTGAATCAATTGCAGTTCCTCCACAGCTTCCAGTGTACCAATGCCAGTTGGTATTATCATTAAGATATCCATTATAAATTATCAGATTGGTGCCTTCGCCATTGCACACATGAATCCTGTCTGAATAAATATCATAAATCACTGCAGGATTAGCTACCGAAACATATTGTGAAGCGGAATTATCACATCCATTAATATCTGTAACCATTACCGTATAGGTGTCTGTTGTTTTGGCATATATGGTGCTACTGGTTGAATGTACTCCTTCTGCAGTCCACAAATAGGAACTCCATGTACCGGCATCCAAGGATACAGAATCGCCAAAACAAATGGTAGTGGCACCACCTGCAGTGATGGTTACTGTCGGTATGGGAATGATCGTTACATTCACAGTTGCCGAACTGGTGCCGCATCCGTTTAAATCAGTGATGGTTACTGTATAGTCTCCAGATGCGTATACGGTCAAATTTTGTGTTGTGCTGCTGCCATCATCATTCCAAAGATATGAAAATCCTGGGTTTGCCAATAATTCGCCCGAACCGCAATAGGTGCCTCCTCCTGTGATGGTGGCTTGAGGAACGGAACATGAAACTACATCGACATTATCGATAAAAAGATTGTTTCCATAAGCACTTCTGCCTAAAAACTTTATTTTGTTGGTACCTGTAGGAAGCGAAAAATGCATGGTTTGCCATTCATTCGAACTGGGAGAATAAACTCCTTGAACCGCCCCACCGGTATTCAACGGCCCACTTTGGCCACCAAGCAAAAGAACCCTTTGAGACCATGTTGTTCCCCCATTCGATGATACGAGTATCTCCAGAGTATCCACTTCGGTGCCATAGGTGGCATAGGCCTCATCAAATTGCAAGGCAAAACCAGGTGCTACTGGATTAAATGTTTGGGTGGTCAGATCTTCAGCCCCTGCACTTAAGCCATAAAAATCCATTTTTGCCGATTTTGAACCTGCCCCATAAGCACTTACATCGGCACTCCTCCATGGATCATTGGTATTGTTCGAAATGCTCCAACCGTTGGGTGGAAATCCCGCATTTTCGAAGCCTTGCGGAAATCCTTGTGAATAGGATTTCATTCCCGAAACTATCAGGATGATTGAAAATAAGAAGTGTGCTTTCTTGATTTGGTTTGTAAAATTATTCATGAATATTTATTATTTGATTTTTTTGAATGAATTTATTGTTGAAAATTTGGCTGCGGTGGCAAAAATAGGGCTTCTGCATACGCTGTCCAATAGCTATTTTGTGTAATTGTTCCTTAATCGAAAATCGAAAAGAAAAAATCTTCAGTTTATGCCTAAACATGAAATGAAGACTAAAGATCTGTTTCTGATTTCAGGAAATAGAAGGGTTTAACCCAAAGTTTTATCGTATAATTTCGTCATTATTTTGATTATAATTTTGTTGTTTGTGAAGGGCAAATATAGACAATGGACCATTACCATCCAAATTTATTTGTAGCATAGTTTCGATAATTTGAGATTTTGTTGCTTTAATAAAGCGGCTTCAACGTGTCATCAACAGAAAGGTTACCTCTACAGTCAAGCCTTTCGGGATATTCATGATGAACCAAAACATGGCTGACATTAACTTTGTGTTAAGGACAAAATTTTAACATTTTATGAAAAATATAGCGCTCATAAACTAAAAAGAGCATTGACAACTAATAAATAGCTGCCAATGCTTCTTAATAAAGAACCTGGTCTAAACGGATTATTTAGATGATGGGAGGTGGCACGGTGACATTGCCCAAAACGGTGATGGTTACCTCATCGCTGAAGTCGCCGACCGTTTTGCTGTCATAAATATAAATGGCCTTATAAACCCAAGCGGCACTCTTGCCTTTCATTGGCAATGGCGACATGTCGGTGCCTTCGGGGTCGTTGCAAGTCATCAAGAAAACCATGCCTGCTCCATCGCCAGAGTCCTTATAAATGGCTATGCCGACATAATTGCTCTTGAGATATTTTATGACCGGATGTCCACCATCGGAGAGTTTTATCACCAAGTCGGGTTTGCCATCTCCGGGCACAAAAGGAGCGGAATTTACCGAGATATGCAGAACGATATTGTCGGCTTCGGTGTTGATGCTTTTCTGACTTTTTATGAAGGCCGCATTCTCGCGGAATCGGTTTTCAATGCCAGGAGGAACAACTATCGGAGGTGTCAAAACATCAACGCCAACAGGCCAAGCCGATGACGAAATGCCGGTTCCCTTGCGCAATTCATGTCCTTTGGCAGTCCATTCTTTTGCATAAATGGGGCCTGCCACATGCTTGGTGTTGAAAAATCTCCACGAAGCTGCATCATTTTTTATGGAAAGCAATCTTTCGGTTGACAAGCCATACTTCGTGGCCAAGGCCGTAGGTGAAGTGGGCAGATTCAGCGCAGCACTGAAGGCATCGAGTTGGTCGGCAAAATCGGATGCATTGTCCTTCACAAAATCATGATTGACGACCACCGTACATACAATAAAATTTGGGTCCATGCATAAAGCATTTTCTTTTTTAATTGACCCTGATTCCAATTCAGTTTCTGGAATTCCTGATAAATTTTTCCTTGCTGCCCCCGTTAGTTTTGCAAGATCATAAACAACGCCGTTAAAAGTGATTGAATTTTTCATTTTTTCTAATTTTTTTAATTGTTAATTTTATTTTTTTAATGTAAATTTTCCTTCGTGAGTGATTTCAAGGACTGAAACCGGAGCAATACTCTCTGAAACCAGAGCAATACCATCAGGTATTAAGGCAATACCTTCTGGTAGCGTGTCAATACCTTCTGGCAGAAGAGTAAAACCCTCTAATATTGGAGCAATACCCTCTGGTATTGGAATAAAACCATAAAGTATTGCTCCAAAACTAGAGGGTATTGCTCTAACTTTAGCTGAAACTGGAGCAGTTTCAGATCGCTTTTTGCCAGTTTCAGCAAAAGACGGCTCGGTTTCAAGAGGGGAGAAACCGGTTTTTGTTGGGGTAAGATTGGCTAAGTATTCCATCGTCGGAGATTCTTGGCAGGCAGCGCCCGAAGTGTCCCTGTTTGGGAACCCGTCTCCGAAAGTTGGATGTTAGACCATGTGGCAAAGACGAAAATGTCTTGGCCTTGTTTGAACAAAAACGCATCAATGAAAAGTTTATCAAAACAAGAACTTTTTCTTGTCTCGATAAAATCAAAAATCATTGAATTTAATGTTTTCATTTCTTATGATTGAGGTGTAATATTACTAATAATAATTGTATTGTAGCGATTTTAAATGGTGGCACTTTTCTTTTCAACAAAATACATCTCCACTTCACCTTTTCCCTTTGCCATCACCTTGCCTCTATAGGAGCAATTGAATTCATCCTTGACAAGTTCAAAGGTAGCCCCCGAGATATTCACTTTGCCTGGCTCTCCGCTGCTTTCCATTCGGGAGGCAAAGTTTACGGCATCACCCCAAATGTCATAGGCAAACTTTTTCACCCCAACAATTCCTGCCACTACAGGGCCGGTATTTACACCTATCCTCACCTCGAACGGAATTTCACCTTTGGCCTCCCTTTCAGCCTTATGCTTGATGATGAAATCCCTGATTTCTATGGCTGCATTAACCACATCTTTAGGGTGTGTGGCATTCGTTTTCGGAACGCCACCGGCACACATGTATGAATCTCCAATGGTCTTGATCTTTTCAATTCCATACTTGCTGATGATGGCATCAAAACCTCGGAAACAGTAATCTATTTCTGCCACCAGTTCTTCTGCCGTCATCTTTTCGCTTATTTGCGTAAACCCTTTGAAATCAGTGAACAATACCGTTACCGAATCAAAACTTTTTACCTTGGCTTCACCCGTGTTTTTCAATTCTTCGGCTACATCAGCCGGCAAGATGTTCAACAATAATTCTTCACTTCGTTCTTTTTCATGCTCCACATTTTTCTTTTGCTTGCTGATGTTTTTCTTTTGCTGCAAAAAGATGATCGAGAACCCAAGAACCACCATAAAACCAACGATAAAGCCATTCTTTATCAGCTTCTGTCTGGCAATTACCTCTTCTTGCAGATTTATTTCTCCCTGTTTTTTTTCCAAGTCATGCGCAAATAGTTTGGTGCCCAGCTTTTTGTCCACATCGATGTTATAGATTTCCTCATTTACCTTGCTCAACAAAGAGTCGTAATGATAAGCATCCTTATAGTCGTTCAAAAGCGAATAAGTACTAGCCAGTCCTTCATAGGTTTCCTTTAAGTCCTTATTCGAATCTTCGCCTAAATCCTTCAATAGAAACTGTGCCTGAACGAATAACTCCAATGCTTTTTTATAATCCTTTAATGATTTATATGCTTCAGCTTCTCTAACCAAAGCCTTTGCCATATCCGCCTTTTGGTCAATTTTTTTGGCGGTATCATAAGCCATCATGTAATAATTAATGGAGAGAAGGTATTCCTTTTTCAGTTTATGGATATCGCCAATTGTTTTCAAGGCATAAGAAATATTTGTGGAGCCGATGTTTAATTTCAATGCTTCAGAAATATAGCCCAAAGCAGAATCGAGATATTTCATTTTAATGACTGAATCGCCACCAGGCATTTCATATTTCTTATAAAAAATCTCCGCAATGTTCACAGAATTTGTCCCGATTACATCCTCGGACTTTATCAATTTGCTAAAAATCAAGGCTCTTTTGTAAAAGTCCAGGGATTTGTCGTAATCGGCGTTTTTATCACTGTAAATATTGCCGACATTCCCTAATGCAGAGGCGATTCTAAACGTATCTTTAGCCTCTTCCGCCACCTTCAATGCCTTTAAGCCGTAATCCAATGCACTGTCCAATAATCCCTTGTCGAAATAGATGGCTCCTATATTGCTAAGCATATTTCCTTCCCCAACTTGGTTTTTGCATTCTATGAATACATTCATGGCTGCTTTCCAAGCCTCCAACGCATCTGCATAATTACCTTTAGTATATTGAGCTATTCCAATTGACTTCAAGGCAAATCCCTTGCCATTCGCAAATTGCAATTTGTCAGATAATGCAATGGCTTCATTGGCATATTTTAAGGCATTATTCAAATCGCTGCCCGAATATTTTTTGCTCAAATCGATAAGGGTCTTAACCTTATTGGTATCATCATGAGCGGTTTTCAATACCTTCTGCAAGGAATCGACAAGGTGCTGTCCTTCTCCAGTTGTTTGACCAGAAGAACTCTCGATAAACATGAAAATAATGATTAGAAACAAAAAGATTTTCTTCATTTTAGAAACGATTATTCTAGATTTTTAAATTTGTTTATGGCCGTAAAACTAATTTAATTTTATTTAATCAACAATTATTGCCAGCTGTTATTAATTTATTTATCGCAAATCTATACTTTTAGGAAGACCCAACCATCTATATATTTGAAGCTTGAATCCTTGATTGAAAATATACATTCTTTATGTTTCAATGTCCCAAATTTTGAAAATATATGCAACATAATAAGCAAATATGCTATTGATTATAGATTCAAATCAGCACATTTACTTTCTAGCCAAATGTAAATGTTTATTAGATTTGTTCATACTTTAATATGCTTGTTTTATTCTTTTTATTGAAAAATAAATTTACATTTGTAAAAAAGGATCGAATATCGCCTTATGATATGGATGTTTAATATAGATTAACGGAAGATTATAATCTAAATATCTATCGTAAGCAATAAAACAACTATTGGCTAAGAAGCATTCAATGGCGGTATTAGAAGGTATACGACCGATATGTTAACAAAGAGCGTTTTTGAAAATGGGTAGAAATAATATTTTAGATCAATGAATAAGAGTAAATTAAAGGAATGATTCTTAAAACATTGTCTAAATTTGTACCCAAGAAATTAATGCTATCTGTGAAAAAAAGATTTTTGCTGTTTTTGATAAGTTGTTTTTTTATCAATATATATGGTCAAAAAGCAAATGGAAATTATCCCTATCGAATCTTGTATGTGGTTTTTCCTTTGGATATATTCAATGCCGATTACCCTGATGGTCCACCAGCCAACGCCAAAATACTGGGTCCTCAAACCATCAACTTGTTGAAGTATTGCAAGATCAATCATTTTGGATGCATCATGTTCAATAATTTGCAAGTATACAGACCCATTGACAAGATAGAGCATCCTTGTATTGATACAATAAATGGATGCTGTGCATCAGGTGTACTTGTTGATGGTTGGAAGGATTATTTTGCAGAGTTCATAAAACAAGCAAAAACACCAATAGCAATGGGGGGCTATGGTTTGGTAAGCATAGGTGCGGAGATTCGAGAGTTGGCAGGCGATGAATTTTATGGAGATATAAGATGCAGTGTTTCCGACCTTGATGCCATAGTGAAATTCGATAAGGAGCATCCACATTCAAGAATAGATCAAGTGGATATAGATTATGAATTTGATTTGCCACAATATAGTAAATTCAAATTGGATAATCAAAAAAACAAATCAAATATAAGCGGGTATAATTATAATTTGGATCCATTTTGCAACTGTAATTCTATCCCATTGGATAATGCAAATACGGCACTTATTCCATCAAATGAATTCGTTTCATATGGATTCCGAAAATTTCAGGAAATAATAGGTCATGCAAAGAAAATACGACAGGAAAACCCGCTTACTATCGATACCATCAGTGTAAAGATTGAAAACATGGAAGAAAATTTTGTTGATGATGGCAGCATTCCACCAATAAAAATCAACCCAAATGTTGTTGGAAGTCCTTTACAATGTCGTTATCCAAAAGATTCAAAATTGGAACATTGCCAAACAAACGGTTATTCCAGAAGTTTGACACAGGCATTGTATTTCGCAGATTGGATTGCCCAAAATGTAGATAAAGCCGGACTTGATTTAACTACTTCAGATGGAACAAATTGTAATTATATGCCCAAAGAGGTGCCTTTTGTTAATGATTCAAATGGATGTAAATCAAGGAAACCCGACTACTTCTTAAACAATGGAGTAGATAATGAATCAGCACCAAGGGGAAATGCAATAAGTCCTCCAACGGTGAATTATGATAAGCCCTATCAGCCTTTTTCCAATTCGGCAAAAAGACAACGATGGCTTGATTATTTTGGAAGTGTAAAATCGGACAAGAAGTTTGTATTGTTTCCAAGAATGTCGACACAACCGAAGAATTCAGGAGCAGGGTATTCGGCTGGCTTGGGCGATTGGATGACTCAAATGGGAAATTGGGATTGCACTTCAGATGCTTGCAACGGAAATTTTGTCTGTTGTGATATGCCACATTATATTCCTGATATAGAAGTAGAATTCATCACGCAATATAAATCAAGTTTTAATGAAAGTTTTAATCAGTTCAATAAAAATTTGGATCATGACGGTTCGTATTATTATGATGAACATTACAAATTTACATTCAACCATCTTCAGAAAAGAAATGAGGCTTATTGGGGAATATATAATAATATAATCATTGATGGTTTTGGTTGGTATCGCTATGGATTTTACCCATTGGTACCTGATAATAACCCTGAACATGGGTATGCTCCAAATTGTTATTGCGTCCCTAAGCAAAACGTTGAATGCAAAGGCATTTGCGAATTAAAACAAGACAGAAAACATGATGCTGATGCAACAAAATAGCCAGTTCAGTTTTCCAATTGATTTTTTTCTTAGTAATTTTGTCTCAAAGAAACTAATAATAAAAATAGATCATGAAAAGAATTTACTTAATTGTTTTTACATTGGCATTATTTGTCACCAATGTAAGTGCGCAAAAATGGGTTGACCTGATGCGTGATGGGCATACGAATTTCTATACTGTTAAAAAGGAATTTAACGACTACTGGAAAAAGGAGGAGAGCAAAGAGTCGAATTGGTTGAAACGCTTGTTTTGGAAAAAGCACGACAAAGAACAGGAGCGTGCTGGATGGGAGGTGTTTAAGCGATGGGAATATTTTACCGAGCAACGAGTTTATCCTAAAGGTGAACGGATGCCAGCTGATAAAGCCTATAAAGAATTTGAAAACTACAAGAAGAAAACAAATTATGCCAGCCGAAGCAGTCGTAATGAGAAGAATGGGGGGCAATGGGTTCCGTTAGGTCCTTTTACATGGCGAACGGTGAGCTATTGCCCCGGAAATGGCAGGGTAAACACAGTGGTTGTGGATGGCAATGATTCGATGAAAGTATATATAGGCACCCCCTCGGGTGGTTTTTGGAAGTCTGTTGATGGTGGCTTGCATTATACCTGCACTACCGACCATTTGGCAACGATAGGGGTGTCCTCTATTGCCATCGACCCCAACAACTCCAATATCATTTATATTGGAACGGGTGATTGTGATGCTGGCGACACCTATACCATAGGGGTGCTTAAGTCCACCGATGGTGGCGAAACATGGACGAACACTGGTATGGGTTATCAGCCCATTCAAGGCAAAACCATCCACCGCCTTATGTTTTTGCCTGGCAGCAGTTCCATATTATTAGCCGCCACAAGCGATGGTATTTATAAGTCGGCGGATGCTGGAGCTACATGGAGTTTAAAACTAAGTGCAAATTGTGTGGATATGAAAGCTAAAGTTGGTGACGCCAGCGTGGTGTATGCTGCCGGCAATTTGTTTTATAGGTCTTTGGATAGTGGTAATAACTGGTCCTTGATAACATCGGGTTTACCCTCTGGAACAGATGTTAATAGAATAACGATAGCCGTAACACCTGCTAATCCTAACATGGTTTATGTTATAGGTAGCAGTGGTGCTAATAGCGGTTTTTTTGGTTTGTATGCCTCTTCCGATTCGGGCACTACCTTTACCACGCGCTCCACATCGCCAAATATTGTTGGCGGGTCAATAGACGGCAGTGGTACGGGAGGACAAGGATGGTACGACCTCACTTTGGCAGTATCGCCGACGGATGTAAATAAGGTATATGCTGGTGGCACTAATATATGGCAGTCCAACGATGGTGGCATATCGTGGCATATTATAACGGATTGGATTTACGACACCAACGGCATCTATCCCTATGTGCATGCCGACCAACACTTTATGGGTTTCTATGGTAACGGGCTCTACGTGGGGTGTGATGGTGGTTTTTTTAAGAGTGATGATGAGGGAAATACTTGGGCCGACAAAAGCAGTGGACTACAAATAGCGCAGTACTACCGATTGGGTGGCACGCCACAAAATGCCAATATGCTCATGACAGGTGCTCAGGACAACGGTTGCTATCATTTGGTAAATAATGTGTGGACACAAGTATATGGTGGTGATGGCATGGAGGTAGCCATAGACCCCACCAATGTAAATACTCTATATACCGAATCGCAGTTAGGTGGCATGGGTAAGTCCATTGATGGTGGACTGTCCTTTAGTGGCATTGCCCCGCCCAATAACGGAGGAGGTGCATGGGTAACCCCTTACCTACTCGACCCCAACAACCCCCAGACCCTATATGCGGGTTTTGTCAACTTGTGGAAGAGTACCGATGCAGGAACAACTTGGGATTCTATATCGGCGTTTAATTATGTTGGTCAAATTACGGCATTGAATGTGGCACCGAGCAACTCTAATTATATCTATGTGTATAGAAATGATACCTTGTATAAAACCACCGATGGCGGAAGCACTTGGAATAACATCTCCGCAGGATTGCCATTAACGGCGGCTACCTTGACTTATATTGCCATTTCTAACACCAATCCCGACCATATATGGGTGTCCTTTTCAGGATATACCAACTGGCTGAAGGTATATGGCACTAACGATGGTGGTAGCACTTGGTATAACTATACGGGCAACCTACCCAACCTACCCATAAACTGTATCCTCTACCAAAATAATTCCTACGAAGGTCTATACATTGGAACCGATATTGGAATATTTTATAAGGACACAACCTTAGCCAATTGGCAACCTTTTTTTAATGGGCTCCCGAATGTTATTGTCGATGAATTGGAGATAAATTACCCCACCACAAAAATACGCGCCGCCACCTTTGGCAGAGGCGTTTGGGAATCGGGATTGTATGTTCCCTTATCCACACCGCCAATTGCAGCATTCATCTCTGACAAACAAACCATCTGCCCCAATGAGTCAATTCAGTTTACCGATGAATCGACCAACTCTATGGCACAATGGCATTGGAGTTTCCCTGGCGGTATCCCTGCCACCTCCACCCAACAAAATCCTTCCGTAACCTATATTACCCCAGGCACTTATCCTGTGTCGTTGGTGGCATATAATATTTTTGGTACCGACACCCTGCTACAAACATCCTATATCACGGTAGCCTTTCCGCCGTCACAGAACCTTCCCTTAGCAGAAGGTTTTGAGACCACTGATTTCCCTCCAAACAACTGGAAAATCCTCAACCCCGACAATAGCATAACATGGGAACAGTATCATGGCACAGGAGGATATGGGCTGAGTACCACCTCCACAAGGTTTAATAATTACGACTACAACAGCCAAGGAAGTTTGGATGTGCTGTTGACGCCACCCTACAATTTGACCTTCGCCACACAACCCGTTTTGCATTGGGATCATGCCTATGCCAAATTCCCTGGCTATTCCGACACATTAATAGTATTTTATTCTACCGATTGCGGACTCACCAAACATACATTGTGGGTGAAGGGCGACTCCCTTCTTGCCACCGCAGCTCCTACTACAGGCAGGTTCGTACCCGGTTCGGCACAATGGAAAACCGATTCCATCTCCCTAAATTCACTCACCAATTTCAATGATGTACAATTCGGCTTCGAAAACAAGAATGGGTTCGGAAACTATATCTACCTCGACAACATAAACATCACCTGCCTGAACACATCAATATACGAAGTTTCAGCCAGCGATGGAATAACGATATTCCCCAATCCTACCGACAACACCATCACCATCAGCATTGCCAACAACCCCATCAAAGAAAACAAGATTGAACTAAACAATTTATTTGGCGATATCATCTACACCAACGAAATATCCTTAAGCCCCAACCAAAAGATAACCATCGACATCCACACCCTTCCCTCCGGCATCTATTTCCTAAGGATGAAAACCAACAACGGCAACATAAACAAAAAAATCATAAAGATATAACAAACCTTCCTTTCGGCACAATCTGTTTGTTAAGCCGCTTCAGCAATGGAGCGGCTTTATTTTTGAACTGCACCTCCCCGCTCAATTTATAATCCACAATTCATCATTTATAATTTCAATAAGGAGCCTACAGTTTCCTCTCGTATCATGGTGCGTCCCGCTATCCGCTGTAGCCGCTGCATCCCCATATCCGACACCAAGCAGCGGGCTGCCGCTACTATCGGGGCTATGCTTCGACGGCAGGTAGCCTCGAAAGAACTTTCATCAAGTAACCTGGCTGCGGCGAAAAGGCTACGCCTTTTCGCCGCAGCAATCACAGCAAGCGAACGTTTCCTCACAGTTCCTTTTCCTCCTGACTGGAACTACGGTCAATAATCCCCCATACCATATATATACAGCCACCCTCCCATTTCGGTTTTTTTGGGGTTTAGGATAGTTTTAGCTTATAAAATGAGTTCGGGATGCCATTTACACTTTTGCAAGTGCCATCCCCAAGGTTCGGGATGGCACAATTATTTTTGACGATGGCACCCGCAAGGCTGCGGATGGCACAATTGTTTTTAACGATGGCACCCGCAAGGCTGCGGATGGCATAATTGTTTTTGACGATGGCACCCGCAAGGTTGCAGATGGCACAATTATTTTTGACGATGGCACCCGCTAGGCTGCGGATGGCACAATTGTTTTTGACGATGGCACCCGCAAGGCTGCGGATGGCACAATTATTTTTAACGAT
>CAIWCG010000214.1 GCA_903911135.1 uncultured Bacteroidota bacterium | reverse complement strand
GTATTGAGCAGTGTAGGCATCAGCGCACACCAATATGCAGACAACTTCAACATCACCTGCAATGGAGCGAGCAACGGCAGCATCAGCTACAGTGCAACAGGCGGATCAACGGGTTACAGCTACAGCTGGAGCGGCCCAAACAGCTACAGTTCAAGCAGCCAGAATCCAAGTGGTCTTAGAGCAGGCACCTACAACCTGGCTGTTACCGATGCGAACGGCTGTACGATAACAAATGCGATTACCTTGACCGAGCCGACAGTTTTAGCTGCTTCTTCTGTACAAACTATTATTTCTGGTTATAATTTAACATGTTGGAATGGACATGATGGTGTAAATACGGTAACAGCAAGCGGAGGTTCAACACCATATCAATATTCAAGCGATAATGGTAATAATTATCAGAACTCGAGTGTATTATCTGGACTTTGGGGATCTGGGCGAACAATATCTCCATTTGATTCAACTTATAATGTAGTTGTAATAGATGCAAATGGATGTACAACTACACATTCTATTACCTTAAGCGAACCTGCTCCTATGGATATATCAGGTTATACTTTGACAAATATCATTGGATGCTATGGAGATAACACTGGACAAATAATAATGACAGCCTCAGGTGGACATAGTTTTTATAGGTATCAAATAGATGCAATTGGTATGCAAGATACAGCATTTAATGATTTTCAGGCATCTCAAGTTTTTAATTCATTGTTTGCTGGTACATATCATCTACGAGTTAGAGATTTCCTTGCGTGTTTAAGCCCAATAGTTGATGTAACTCTTACTCAACAATTGCAAATTATTTATAGTACTTCACATAATAATGTTACTTGTAACGGTGGAAGTAATGGATCTATAAGTGTTTCGGCTTCTGGTGGTACTGGTACGCTTGTTTATTCTAAGGATAATGGCTCAAACTATCAAATATCACCTAATTTTAATAATATTACAGCTGGAACTTATACTGTGGTGGTTAGGGATGCGAACCATTGTACTGCTACTGTATCTGTTGTAATATCACAACCTGGTGTTTTAATTCCAGTTGCAACGGCATTTGCTTATAATGGTGGGTATAATATTTCATGTAATGGATTAAGCAACGGTCTGATTGACCTAAGTGTAACTGGTGGCACCGCTCCATATTCTTTTGTTTGGAATGGACCAAATAGCTATTCAGCAATAACTCAAAACATCGATAATTTAAGTATTGGTTTTTATTCAGTAACTGTTACCGATATTAATAATTGTCCAATTGCTACAACTTCAATTACTTTAACCCAACCTTATGTTTTATCAGTTGTGGCAAGTGGGGTTGATTTGCTTTGCAATGGCGATTATTCTGGATCTATTTCCCTTTCAGTTTCAGGCGGAGATTATCCAAGTGTCAATTACAATTGGACTGGACCTAATAATTATGCAAATACCTCATCCGACATTAATAATCTCGAGGCAGGAAACTATTCAGTAGTTATTACTGATGATAATGGATGTTCAGTTTCAACATCTTCTACTATTCTTCAACCAGATGCAATTATTATTTCCACCTCTGGAATTGATTTAACATGTAATGGTAATTATACAGGTTCTGCAAGTGTTAATAGTGTATCTGGTGGCACTTCGCCTTATTATTTTGAATGGAATACTGGCTCTTTTGATTCAAATATTTCGGGGTTAGCTGCAGGTGTTTATGAGGTTACTATTACAGATAATAATGGTTGTTCAATCATGTCAGGCATTACTGTAACCGAACCTGACGTTTTAACTGCAACTACAAGTGGAACTAATTTGACATGTAATGGAAATGGAACTGGTACAGTTCAAGTAATAGTAAATGGTGGTACAGGACCATATGCTATTCTTTGGGATGACAATTCGACAAATTATAATAGAAATAATTTGTCTGTAGGAACATATTACATAACGATCACTGATGCCAATCTATGTGTTGCAATTAGTAGTGTTACAATTACTGAACCTGCTATTCTGGAATCTAGTGTTGTAGGCTCAAATTTATTATGTAACAATGATAACTCCGGTTCTGTAATAGCATCTGCTATTGGAGGAACAGGGCCATATAGTTATCTTTGGAACAATAGTTTAACTGTTGCATCTCAAATAGGTCTTTCAATTGGTACTTATATTGTAACTGTATCTGATTTTAATGGTTGCTCTTCAAGTTCAACAGTAATTTTAACACAACCAAATATTTTAGTAGCTGATGCAAGTGGAAGTAATTTGTCTTGTTACCATAATAGTACTGGAGTAGTAATTGCAAATCAAACAGGGGGAACTTCTCCATATTCATATCATTGGAATAATAATTCTACATCAGCTATTCAATCAGGGCTTTCTTCTGGATCATATTCTGTAACTATTACAGATAATAATCATTGTGTTGCAATTTCAATCGTTTCAATTACAGAGCCTGATCTTCTTATTTCTAATGCTACTGGTTATAATTTGCTTTGCAATGGCGATGCTTCAGGAAATATTACTTTGTTTGTTTCTGGAGGTACAGGTAATTATTCATTTGATTGGAATAATAGTTTATACAATACTCAGGATATTGATTTCTTGTCTGCTGGAGTTTATTCTGTTATTGTAACAGATGATAACGGATGTACATCAACTACAAGTATTAGTATCACCCAACCTGATGTTTTGGTTGCCGTCACAAGTGGAACTAATTTATTGTGTAACGGTGATAACAACGGTTCCGTTACGGCAATTGCAGTTGGTGGGACTTCACCTTTTACATATATTTGGGATAATAATAATACAAATTCAAGTCAAAGTGGATTGCCAATTGGAACATATTATGTTACATTAACAGACAATAATGGTTGTTTTGCATCAAGTAATTTTACGTTGATCCAACCAAATGTATTGACGACATTGAGCATTGGAGCATATCAATATAATGGAGGCTATAATGTAACCTGTAATGGAGCGTGCAATGGTAGCATCAGCTATTCAGCTGCAGGTGGAACATTAGGATACGGTTATTCATGGTCAGGACCAAGTGGCTTTACATCCACATCCCAAAATCCAAATGGATTATGTGCAGGCACTTATAATTTGACAGTTACAGATGCCAATGGCTGTACAACAACAACCAATATTGAATTGACCCAACCAAATGTATTGACGACATTGATCATTGGAGCACATCAATATAATGGAGGCTATAATGTAACCTGCAATGGAGCGTGCAATGGTAGCATCAGCTTTTCAGCTACAGGTGGAACATTAGGGTACGGTTATTCATGGTCAGGACCAAGTGGCTTTACATCCACATCCCAAAATCCAAGTGGATTATGTGCAGGCACTTATAATTTAACAGTTACAGATGCCAACGGCTGTACAACAACAACCAATATTGAATTGACCCAACCAAATGTATTGACGACATTGAGTATTGGAGCACATCAATATAATGGAGGCTATAATGTAACCTGCAATGGAGCGTGCAATGGTAGCATCAGCTTTTCAGCTACAGGTGGAACATTCGGATACGGTTATTCATGGTCAGGACCAAGTGGCTTTACATCCACATCCCAAAATCCAAGTGGATTATGTGCAGGCACTTATAATTTAACAGTTACAGATGCCAATGGATGTACAACAACAAATAGTATCCAACTTACACAACCAAATACATTTGTAGCCAGTGTGACTGGATCAAATTTAACTTGTAATGGAAATGGAACAGGAACTATTACAGCAAGTCAGATTGGTGGTACAGGTGGTTTCAGTTATTCCTGGAGTAATCTTGCAACTACTTCAGTTCAAAATGGTTTATCTTCTGGAACGTATGTTGTTACAGTTACTGATGCCAATGGATGTACTTCATCTTCAAGTATTAATTTAAATCAACCACAATTGTTGACAGTAAATATAATCGGCTTTAATCTGACTTGTAATGGTAATGCTAGTGGGTCTGTTTCTCCTAGTGTTTCTGGTGGAACTTCACCATTTATTTATAATTGGAGCAATTCTGCTACTACTTCAGCACTTTCAGGTTTACAAATTGGAACATATAATGTAACTGTTAGTGATGCCAATGGATGTACTGCAGTATCTAATGATATTACGTTGACTCAACCAGCTATACTTACCTTTACAACATCGCAAATTAATGTTACTACTTGCTACAACAATAATAACGGTAGCATAACAATAACTTCAGTTACAGGTGGAACCTCTGGTTATTCTTATTCAAATGATGGAGGAAATAATTATCAGGGTTCAACAGTATTTAGTAATTTGACAGGTGGTAATTATTCAGTTGTTGTTAAAGATGTTAATAATTGTATAGCAAATTCATCCGTTATTATTACAACTCCTGCGGTTCTTGCCTTTACACCTGTTGTAAATAGTGTTAGTTGCAATGGTGGTAATAATGGTAGTATTGTTGTTACCGCATCAGGTGGTGCTACTCCATATAATTATTCAGATAACAATGGTAGTAGCTATCAATTATCGGCTGTGTTCAATAATTTATCAATAGGTACTTATCCTGTTATCGTTAAGGATGCCAATAATTGCTTGAGTTCTGTTTCAAATGCTGTCGTTACACAACCAGCAATTGTTACATTCTCAACAACTAACATTAATGTTGCTTGTAATGGTGGATCTAATGGTTCAATTAACGTATCTGCAGCCGGTGGAACATCTCCTTATACATATTCAGATAACGGAGGTGGAAATTATCAATCAGGCGCGGCATTTAGCAATATTGGATCAGGTAGTTATACAATTGTGGTTAAGGATGCAAACAACTGTTTAAGTTCTTCAACTAATGTTTCTATAACTCAACCTTCAGCTGTTACTTTTACTTCAACTTCTACCAATGTTTCATGTTATAATGGAAACAATGGAACAATTACTGTTACTGCAACAGGTGGTGTTGGTTCATATTCATATTCAAATGATGGTGGAAATTCTTACCAAGGATCAAATATTATCTCTGGATTAATTCAAGGAACATATTCCGTCATTGTGAAAGATGGTAATAATTGCGTTAGCACACCAGCAAATATTTCAATTACACAACCTACTTCAATTGGTGTTGTAATTAATCAAACAAATATTAGTTGTAATAGCGGCAATAATGGTCAAATTATAGTTACTGCTTCTGGTGGTGCAGGTTCATACACTTATTCAAATAATGGTGGATCAAACTACCAAATAAGTAATGTTTTTGCTAGCTTGTCTGCAGGTAATTATTCTGTAGTTGTAAAAGACGGCAGCATTTGTACTTCAACTGCCTCAGTTACTATTTCTCAACCATCTGGCATTACATTTACAACAACACATTTGAATGTAAGTTGTAATGGTGGTAACAATGGACGTATCACAGTAAGTGCTTCTGGCGGTGCTGGTGGTTATACATATTCAAATAATGGTGGAAGCAGCTATCAAGCAGGTGTAACGTTCAACAATTTACCTGCAGGTACTTATGCAATCGTTGTTAAAGATGCAAATAACTGTACTACTGGAAGTGTAAACGTTACAGTTTCTCAACCTGATGCTGTTACATTCTCAACTACTCAAGTTGATATTGGTTGTGCAGGTGTAGGTAGTATTACTGTAAGCGCAACTGGTGGAACGACTGCTTATACTTATTCAAATGATGGTGGTAACAATTACCAATCTTCAAATGTATTTAGTGGTTTAACAGTAGATACTTATACAATCATCGTTAAAGACCATAACAACTGTACAAGTTCTCCTACTGATGTAACATTAAATCAGGTGGCTAATGTATCATTTACTTCTACTCGTACTAATGTAAGTTGTAATGGTGGAAGCAATGGTACTATTACAGTAACTGGTTCAGGTGGTATTTCACCTTACACTTATTCCAATAATAACGGTAGCACTTACCAAAGTGGTAACGTATTTACAGGTTTGGTTGCCGGTACTTATCAAGTAATCGTTAAGGATGCAAGCAACTGTGTAAGCAATACTTCTAACGTGGTTGTTTCTCAGCCTTCTGCCGTAACATTTACTTCTTCTCGTACGAATGTAAGTTGTAACAGTGGTTCAAATGGTTCGATAACGGTTACTGGTGCTGGTGGTACATCTCCTTACACTTATTCGAATAATAACGGTGGTACTTACCAATCTTCTAATAGCTTTACAGCATTAGCCGCAGGTACTTACGCGGTTATGGTTAAAGATGCTAACAACTGTACTAGCGCTGCTGGAAATGTTGTTATCTCTCAAGCTGTTGCCGTAACTTTCACAAGTGTTTCTGCTAATACTTCTTGTAATGGTGGTACCAACGGAACAATTACCGTAACTGCTGCAGGTGGTAACTCTCCTTATAACTACTCAAGCAATAACGGTGGCACTTTCCAAAGCTCCAATATCTTAGGTGGCTTGTCTGCTAGTACTTATTCAGTGGTTGTTAGAGATGTAAACGGTTGCACAAGCGCTGCTTCAAACGTTGCAGTGTCTCAACCTACAGCTGTTTCATTCACAAGTTCTACTACTAGTGCTACTTGCAACGGTGGTAATAATGGTTCCGATACAATTACAGCCACCGGTGGAACTCCTGGATATACTTACTCGAAAGATGGTGGTGCAAACTATCAAGCTTCCAATACCCTAAGTTCTTTAACTGCTGGTTCTTATACCGTAGTGGTTAAGGATGCCAACAATTGTACTTCTAGCGCTTCAGTTTCAATAGCTCAACCAAGTGCTGGACAAATTGCAATTCCTTATTGCACTAACTTCATCACTAATGATTGTTGGACAGTATCTCAATTAAGCGGTGTGGGTAATTGGACAGTAACGAATTCTATGAACACCGGCTTGACTCCTCAGTCTGCTAACATGTTCGTGTTCTCATCTTCTACTTTGGGTGCCGGAACAAGCTCTAGATTGCAATCTCCAGTTCTTGACTTCACTGGTGTTGCCGATCCAGTTGTGTCTTGGAGCTTCGCAAATGAAAATGGCCATTCAGGTTCTAATGACTCCGTTAAGGTGAGCATCTCTACCAACGGTGGTTCTTCATTCACCTTCATGCGTACCGCTTATCGTTACTTGGTAAGCTACTCAACTCCAACTTGGACTACTTGGGCTATTGACTTGTCTCCTTATGGAAACACTTCTAACATCGTTCTTGCCTTCGACGCAGTTTCTGCAGGTGGTGGTAACGATATGGCAATTGATGATATCTGTGTTCAAGCTTCTCAGTGCCCTGAAGTGGTTAGCATAACTACCACAAACATTACCAATACTACTGCTAAAGTAAGATGGGTAAGCGGTGGTGGAACTCCAACTAACTACACAGTTCGTTGGGCTACTAGCCAAACAGGTCCGTTCACTCAAGTGACTACTCCAAACGGTGGCTCACCTGACTCCGTAACCATCACTGGCTTGACTGCCAACACCACTTACTACTGGCAAGTGAAACCAAATTGCGCTAACGTATTGAATGCAGGTTACCCAATCGCATTCAACACATTCACTACTACTAATTGCAGCTCTTTGGCTATCAATACCTTGACTTACACCGTGTTATGTCCTGTAGTTTCTCCTGCCAGCCCTGGCCCAGTAACCGATACATTAACTGCTACCGGTAACTTCGACGCTTGGACTTGGTCAACAGGTGCTACCACTCAAAGCATCATCAATTCCGCTCCAGGAACATACACCGTAACAGCTACTCTCGGCGGTGTCTGTACTTCTACTTCTTCGCAAGTAATAACCCAAGCTTGTAACACTCCAACAGGTGAAGCTTCTTCAGCAATCACTTCTACAGGTGCTACCATCAGCTGGGCTGCCGTTCCTTGCGCATACAGCTACAGAGTTCAGTGGAGAGTTCACGGAACTACCACTTGGTCAGTATTCGCTGTCCTTGCACCTACTACCAGCCGTGTATTTGCCCCAGGTGCACTCACCGCAAATACTACCTACGACTGGAACGTAAGAAGCAATTGTAACTCCACTGCATCCTCATTCTCTAACTTCTCCGCTATCCAAAACTTCACTACCAGCGGTCCTAGAGGTGCTACTGCAGCAAACGAGTTCAGCGTATATCCAAACCCAGCCAGCGATCACGCTACTGTTAAATTCAGCTCTACAAAAGAAAGTGTACCATTCTCCATCCGCTTGACTGACCTCGCAGGTCGTACAGTGATGACACTGGATGGAAACACTGTCGAAGGTGACAACCAATTAGAAATGAATCTCGACAACATCGCCAAAGGCATTTACATCGTGATACTCGACAAAGACGGTATCTCAAGTAAACTCAAAGTCAGTGTACAATAACTAAATAAGTTTTAAAATCAAAAAACAAGAGGCCGGTACTTTTACCGGCCTTTTGTCTTTTATACCCCTAAATATTCTTTATCTCCAATAATAATTACCACCCAAAATGAACCTAAGCCACCTTTTCTCAAATCCACCTGTATCTCACTCAAATCCAGGTGTATCTCATCCGAATCCAGGTGGTTCCCATTCAAAACCAGGTGTATCTCATCCAAATCCGGGTGGTTTTCATCCAAATCCGGGTGGTTTTCATCCGAATCCGGGTGGTTCCCAGCAGGATACAGGTGGTTCTCAACAGGATACAGGTGGTTTTCACCAACATACAGGTGGTTCTCAAAATTACCTTTAAAATGCCGATTTTCAAGTATAAAATGAATTTTCTAAACCCTTTTAATAATAAATAATTATGTATCAAGAAGCAAAACACACCTGGAATCATGACACCGTCACCGACATCGTCATCACCATCCGAGATGTACACACCGGAATCTCAACACATGCCGTCCGATTTCCTCCACTAGGATATCCACACCCAATTGCAGACATGACCGTCGCTGCCGACCGTCTCGACCTTGCATGGAGAAATCGAAACCTAGGCCCCGAAGCCGAATTGGAACTCAAAGCAGCTAAAAGTGCCTCTCAAACCCTCCTCAACTCCTGGGCAAAATACACCGATGGAATAGCCCTTGGCGACCCAATAATCATCGTAGAAGCCGGCTTCGAACCAACACTCGGAGAAGGTCATCCAGCAGTAAAACTCGACCAACCACCTACCCCAGCAGCAGTAGCCCGATCCGGTGGTTTCATCGACGCAAGAACAGTGAAAATCAAAGGAGCCGACAAATATTTTTGGATAGCATTCACCTCCACAGTCTTCGAAATCACCATCATCGACGGCCAAATCCGCCTCCCACTAAACTCCGGCGCCATCATCATCCCCATGGGCGGAAGCATCGAAACATTCGCAGGACTACCACCCATGACAGAAGTCCACGTAGGCCTCATCGCCATGAATGCAGCCGGACTATCGCCCCTCTCCACACTAAAAAAAGTCTATACCATCTAAGCCCTGACAACCGTCAGAATCCCCAAAAAAGCAGCCATTCACTAACCCTGAATCAGCTGCTTTTTCATTTTAATCATGCCTGATGATTTTTTGAAGCCTAATACCTCCTCTCGCCACCATGGTCACCACCTGCCAGCCATCAGTTATCTCTGCCAAACGCACAAAAATGCCTTCGCACAAGAGGATAACCTTGGGCATGTCAGGGCTAGGCCCCACGTTTTCTGCCCCCTTTCACATTTCATCCCAAAACCGATTATAAAAACAAATCTTAAACCTGTTTCTTCCGCAGATGATTCACCGCCATCCGCAACCTCCCCCAAGAAACACCGTCACCTATTTTCTTCTTCAATTCCGTAAGATTATCGAACCCAAATTCATCCGTCAGCAACTTTATGTCACCCAATTCCTTGTCCGTCAAAAACTCCGAAATGCTCAACTCACCCCGCTCCACATACATCCCCAAATGCCCCTCTATCGTCGAAACCGTCAGGTTCCTCAAGTCCGCTATTTCCGCTATCGTCTTCCCCTCCTTAAAAAACCTAAAACTGAATCCACTTGTCGAATCATCCTGCGGTTTTCTCACCCCCTTTTTATCCTTCTTTTCATCCACCCGTCCCATTATGTTCAGCTTTATCGTCAAATCCAAACCATCCACATTAGCCCGTTCTATATCCCTAATTTTTTTCCATAAATCCAGCTCCAGCTCCTTCACATAGGTAATGAACTGCTTCGTGTTTTTCTTCGGCTTGTAATCAACGATGAAATGCTGAATCGGCTTCACCAGCTCCTCATGCAGCCGCTCTATAAAATACATTTTGGCAGCCTTCACACGCTCCGTCATCAGTCCCGAATTGAAAGGCTTCACATTCGTTATCTCATGAACTTTTTCAATGAATTTCGCAGCTATATCCTCCTGTTCCCTGGCCTTCACAGTCATCCTTCTGAATTGATCCGCCACCTCATCCTTCCCCTCAAATTTCTTCGTAGCCGTATATTCATACGCCTCATCCATCATATCCACCACCGAAGTCCACTGGAATATCTTTCCCAGCCTCATCAGCGAATAGATGAACCTTTCCTGCACCATATCGATGCTCGAAAGATCCGTTTCCCTCTTCGAAAACTCGATGATGTTCTTGTCCGTCGAAATGCTTCGTTCCGTAATCCTCGTCAGCAAGGTCAAGCCTTCATAAGAACTGCATCGGCTCAAGGCCACATACACCTGCCCAGCAGCAAAAGAAGCACCCGCATCTACCGCCATTTTATCAAAAGTCAGCCCTTGGCTTTTATGAATCGTTATCGCCCATGCCAACCGTATAGGGTATTGCGAAAAGCTCCCAAGCGGATGTTCATTGATGCTGTTATCCTCCTTGTTGAACACATATTTTATGTTCTCCCACTTCTCTTTCTCCACCCTAAATTCAATGTTCGATCCCGAAAGCCGAACCACTATTTCCTCCTGGTCCAGCTTGATGATCGTTGCCAGTTTGCCATTAAAATACCTGCCGCCACCCTTTGTGTCATTCTTTATGAACATGATTTTTGAACCCTCTTTCAGCTCCAAAACCCGTTCTGTCGGCATCGACTTGTCATTGAAATCTCCATCAATGTCAGCATGGAATTTCACCAACGGTTTGTTCAGTTTCCTTAACTCATCCTGATTGATTTTATCCGCCACAAAATTATGTGTGGTCAATGTAATGCTGTTTTCATCGCCATTCTTGAACATCGGATCATAACGCATTTCGAGCATTTCAAAATCCCTTTTCTCCATGGTGTTGTTCCGAATATTATTGAGCAGCCCAATGAACTTTTCTTCCGTCTGCCTATAGATTTTCTTCAGTTCAATGATGACAGGAGGGTTCTCCTTCAGCACCTCTGCACTAAAGAAAAATGGCGTATCATAATGGTCCTTCAGCAAATCCTTTTCCATATCCTGAACCACCGGAGGCAATTGAAACAAATCCCCGATGAAAAGCACCTGAACCCCACCAAAAGCTGCGAATTTGTTCTTTCTAATTACCCTTAAAATCTCATCTATTGCATCAAGCAAATCAGCCCTAAGCATACTTACTTCATCAATCACCAACAACTCCAATTCATTGATTAGATCGCGCTTGTTTTTATTGACCCTTATGTTCCTGATAAGCTCATTCCTATTGGTAAATTGCACCTCTCCATGCGAATACCCGGCATGCTTCAAATACGGATTGAAAGGCAGTTGAAAGAATGAATGTGCGGTAACTCCACCTGCATTTATCGCAGCAACACCGGTGGGTGCTATCACGATACATTTCTTAGTTGTTTCCTTAACCAATTTCCTTAGGAAGGTAGTCTTTCCTGTGCCTGCTTTCCCAGTAAGAAATACATTGATTCCGGTATAATTAACCACATCCCATGCGGTTTGAAAGACAGTGTTTTCAGATTCTTCCATCACTGTTTTTTTATTTAATAGTAAGTTGGTTAATAAGGTCTTGATAAAAATTAATCGAACCTTATTTCTTGAGTTTCTTCATGATCCTCGACGCGAAAATGAAGTCATTGAATTCCTTATTGTCGACATCATAAATCTCCTGGTTCGTGCCTTCCCACCACACTTTTCCTTTGTGGATATATACGATATTTTCGCCCATCTCAACTACCGTATTCATGTCATGAGTATTGATGATTGTCAGGATGTCGAATTCCTTCGTTATTTCATCAATGAGATTGTCGATTAGAATGGATGTTTTAGGATCCAATCCCGAGTTGGGCTCATCACAAAATAGATAAACCGGATTCATGGCAATGGCTCTTGCTATCGCAACCCTTTTCTTCATTCCACCGCTTAACTCGGATGGAAATAGTTTGTTTACATTGGGCAGATTTACTCGATTCAAGCAAAAATTTACACGGTCCTTTTTTTCCTCTTTAGAGATCGTTGAGAACATGTTCAAAGAAAATAAAATATTTTGTTCTACATTCAAAGAATCAAACAAAGCACCCCCCTGAAAAACCATTCCAATCTCTTTTCTAATATGCTTTCGTTCCTTGAAATTCATGTCAGAAAAGTTACGGTTGTTATAGATTACCTGACCTTTATCAACTTCGTATAAACCTACCATGCATTTAATCAAAACAGTCTTTCCACTTCCGCTTCCGCCGATAACCAAATTGATTTTTCCCTTTTCAAAATTTACTGAAACATCATCAAGGACTTTTTTGTCTCCAAATGATTTTGAGATATTTTTAACTTCAATTTTCATATCAACAACAATTGAGTCAATACATAGTCAAGGAATAAGATAAGTACGCTAGACCAAACAACTGCTTTTGTACTAGACTGTCCAACTTCTAGTGCACCGCCTTGAGTATAATATCCATGATAAGAAGAAACGGATGTAATTGTAAATGCAAATACGACTACTTTTATCAAGGCAAATGTTGCATTAAAAGTATCAAAACCACTTAATAATCCTCTTCTGAATTCATGTGAATTGATTAACCCCGTAACAGCTCCTGCAGCCCAGCCACCACCAATGCCAACGAACATGGTAATTGTTATTAGGAATGGAAGAATTAATATGGCAGCGATGATTTTTGGCAATACCAAATATCCTGAAGAGTTAATGCCCATTATTTCCAAAGCATCAATTTGTTCGGTTACTCGCATGGTGCCTAATTGTGAGGCAATGCTCGACCCTACCTTTCCTGCTAAAACCAAACTAACAACAGTCGGAGAGAATTCAAGGATTACTGCATCTCTGGTTACAATCGCGATGGCATATATCGGAACCAATGGGCTAACCAAATTATGTACGCTTTGAATAGTAAGCACAGCACCCATAAACACAGAAATAAGCACTGAAATTCCCAATGAACCGTAACCGATATCAATCATTTCCATCGTTATCTGACGTAGGTAAACAGAAAACTTTTCTGGTTTAAGGAAAAGTCCTTTCATAAACAAACAATAATGTCCAATGCTATAAAGTGTCTTCATTCTTTGATTTTATCGGCGGTAAAAGTAATAATTTCAATTGTAAGAGGATGAAAATTGATAAGGTTATTATTCAACTCCATGACCTTCATGGTTTTTAACCTTTATTTTTTGCCTCTAATTCCTTTATTTTTTGTTCTAGCATTTTAACGGACTTGTTCTTGGCTGAAAGCTCCGGGATGTAATAAAATAAGGAAAGAAGTACCCCAATCAGCAATACTCCAATCAGCATTAATGATTCGGGACATTCGAAATGAAGAAACAGGAATTTAAAGCTGATGGTATCTGAATTTTGCAGGGCATAAATGACTACCAATAGTGCAATTATTAGGACAATGATTAATCTTTTCACGATATTTTATAATTAATTAGCGGTGTTTTTCTTTAGAACAATTATGCAAAGTTATATTTTTGCCAAGATGAATTGGAATATAACATTGGAAATGGAGGATAAAATTTTTAATATTAATGATGAAAATGGTTTTATAGATGTGGCTTTGGAGGTGTTTCGATTGCAATCTGTAAACTGCGATGTTTATGCTGAATTCATTAGGCTTTTAAAGATCGATCCCAACAAAGTAAGACGTATTGAAGATATTCCTTTTCTTCCCATCGAGTTCTTTAAATCTCATCAAATAATTGCTAATAATACGCAGAAGGAAATTATTTTTGAGAGCAGTGGCACCACTGGAACTGTTGCCAGCAAGCATTTTGTTGCAAAAGTAGATTTATACCGAAAAAGCTTTAATAAAGCCTTCCAATTGTTTTATGGAAAACCTGCTGACTATACTATTCTTGCCCTTTTGCCTTCTTATCTTGAACGTGGAAACTCTTCCTTAGTATTCATGGTTGATGATTTGATCAGACAAAGCGAAAGCGATGACAGTGGCTTCTATCTCAATAATCTGGACGAACTAACGGATAAGTTATTGGGCCTTTCTTCATTTGGCAAGAAGATATTACTGATAGGCGTAACTTATTCATTGCTTGATCTTGCCGAACTAAATGAACTCGATATTCCGAATACCATCATAATGGAAACTGGCGGAATGAAAGGCAAACGGGAAGAGCTGGTAAGGACGGAACTACATGAAATTTTATGCAGCCGCTTTCATGTAAAGTCCATTCACTCTGAATATTCCATGACAGAATTAATGTCACAGGCTTATTCGAAAGGTGATGGTATTTTCAATACTCCACCATGGATGAAAATCCTCATCCGAAACGTCAATGATCCTTATGAAATCATTGCAAACAATAAAACCGGAGGCATCAACATCATTGATCTGGCGAATATTTATTCCTGCTCCTTCATTGCCACACAAGATTTGGGAAAGATGACCGATAGAGGATTCGAAGTTCTTGGCCGGTTCGACAGCAGCGACTTGCGTGGCTGTAATTTGCTGGTGGGATAAGTCTTTTAAATGGTGGCTATCACCTTTAGCTCGATGGCTATGGGTGTGGGCAAACAATTTATCTCGACAGTTGTGCGGCAGGGGAGGTTTTCCTTGAAATATTCGGCGTAGATTCGGTTATAGGTTTTAAAATCATCTTTCATGTTGGTGAGGAAAACCGTAACATCCACTATCTTGTCCCAACTAGAACCCGATTCTTCCAAAATAAAACGGATGTTCCTGAAAACCGAATGGCACTGTGCTTCAATGTCGTAGGAAACGATGCCCCCATTGGCATCCAGTTCCACACCTGGAATCTTTTTTGTTCCTGCCTCACGCGGACCTACGCCGGAAAGGAACAAGAGGTTACCAACCTTACGGGCATGAGGGTATAACCCTACCGGTTCGGGGGCTTTCGACGAATATACTTTGTCATTTGAATCGTTCATGAGCTTGTTATGATTTGATTAAGGCGATAAAATTAGACATTGGCCGGTAAAATGGCTCACCAAGAAATAAAATTTGGATTGAAAGAAATAATCCGTAACTTTGTTAGGTGAAATTTTGTTTTTTCAATTTTTGATTGCGGCAGCCCTGCGAATTGGGGCTGTTGTTTTTTCACCCCATAAAAGTGTAATTTTGCTCAATGAATAAATCAATAATATCTATTAGGATAATCCTGGCGATTTTCGTCACTGTCATCGGCTCGAACCTCTGCAACGCCCAGTTCATACAGGGTTACGGCATCACCATCGGCGGAACGTATGGCACACAACGATGGAATTATAAGGAAGTGAGCCAAACCGAAACAAAGTTTTTCCACCTCGGGATGAATGCCAGCGCTTTCCTCGAAATGGGCGATTATTACAACATCCGTTGGATATCAGAACTACAATATAACCGCAAAGGCGCTCGTGATGAATTCCCCTATTTCGTCATGAAAAACAATGAAATCACCTACATCTCCTTCAATAATTATGCAAAGTTCAGGAAGGAATACGACAACACCACGGCTTATGCCATAGTGGGTGGCAGGCTCGAATACAAGCTATCCACCATAGCAGGCGGATTCGTTGATTCACCTCGTGTTTCCATCGCCAACTTCACCTCCATACATGCCTGCATTTCGGGCGGTGTGGGCTACGAATTTTTCATCCATTCGGTGGTCAGCCCATTTGTGGAGGTGCAATATTTCACCGATTTGCCAATTCCATTTTTCGAATCCTACACCGTGCCTGCCTATCAAAACTTGCACATCCGCGCCAAAGGCATCGAGGCACGCATCGGCTTCAAGTTCAACTTCCATTCCAGCGGCAGCGACAAATGTCCACCCGTGTATTTATAGAAACAACCCGAAAAACTCATCCATATCAGTTATCAGGATGCTGATGATTGTATGATAGCTCGCCGAACGCGGAGCAATTATATGGTCATCAATAAAAATTTGGAACAAAAGAAACTGTATTGAAAAGATTATTTATTGATGCTGATGATGGTCGATGATATATTTAATCCTCCCCCCCATAATCAATATAGCGTATAACACTTGAAAAAATTTTCACCATAAGGAGCAGAAATTATGGAGAAAAGATAAATACCAACCAATAAAAATCAAATAATTTAAACGAATTACTAATATCCGTTTGGGTTTCTTGAAACCTTTTTACCTTTCTTTTGAGCCTTAAAAATCTTAAAATTTTAACAATTGGGTTATTACCCAATGGCATAAACTGCGCAGAATATGCCTCAAGGTTATTACCCAATGGCATAAATTGCCTAAAATATGCCCCAAGGTTATAACCCAATGGCATAAACTGCGCAGAATATGCCCCAAGGTTATTACCCAATGGCATAAACTGCGTAGAATATGCCTCAAGGTTATTACCCAATGGCATAAAAAATCGAGTTTTAGCTTGTCAGGACGCTTTGAACAGGCAAAAATTCGTGTTGGGGGCTTTAAATGTTAAAATTTATGAGGATTTATTTCCATCATGAAACTTAGAAAATAATATTCCCCGTCATGAAGGATTTGCTATCCTTCACCATATCACTAAGGATTTTAAATCACTACTGTTCGAAACATGACTTATCAAGTTTTGACACTTACAAAAATGCCTAAAAACTTTCATTTTATAACTCGAATTATCTAATTGCTAAATATAAAATTGATCCATTATTTAGAAGAAAATGTTCTTTTACAAGGTTTCGAACAGTAGTGATTTTAAATCCTTAAAATAATATAAAGGTAGGGATTACAATTTCCAACCAGCGTGTTCGGTTCTTTCTCATAATGCTTCTATAATTGCATCCGTTTCGGTGCCATCATAAAAGCAATAATATCATCAATGAAAGAGAAAAGAACAATACTTTACAGTTTGTGTTTCGGTATGGAGTTGATGAGATTCCGTGTGTATTCGGATTGCGGATTGTTGTAGATTTCATCGGCATCTCCGGCCTCTTCTATCACGCCTTTGTTCATCACTATCATGCGGTCGCTCATGAATTTCACCACCGAAAGATCGTGAGAAATGAAAATATAAGTGAAGTTGAAATCCTGTCGCAGTTGGTTCAATAAATTCAAAACCTGCGCCTGAATGGATACATCCAAAGCCGAAACGGATTCGTCGCAAATGATGAATTTGGGCTCCAAAGCCAAGGCGCGCGCTATACAGACACGCTGGCGCTGACCACCGGAAAATTCGTGAGGATAGCGGTTGTAGAAATTCTCTTTCAGGTTCACTTTTTTCAACAGATCCATCACCTTTTCCTTGCGTTCCTTGTCGTTGCTGTGCAGCCCATGAACATGCATCGGCTCCAAAATGGCGCTGCCAATCGTCATGCGAGGATTGAGCGAGGAATAAGGGTCTTGAAAGATGATCTGTATGTGTTTCCGCATCTCGCGCATCTCGTTTTGAGGAAGGTTCAACAGGTTTTTTCCATCAAAGATAACTTGTCCCGATGTTGGTTCTATCAACCTGATGATGGTTCTTCCCAAAGTGGTTTTTCCACATCCCGACTCTCCTACAAGTCCCAGCGTTTCGCCCGGATACACATCAAACGACACATCATCCACTGCCTTCACATATCCCTTGGTCCTGCCGAAAACACCTTTTCTTATCGGAAAATAAGTCTTCAGATTCTTAACCTCAAGAATCGGTTTTTGCTTATAGAGCAATTCATGTCTTTGTTGCGTTTCCTCTTTAGTAATGACGTATTGGTTGATGGTTTCATCCACCGATTTCTTTGTTTCCGTCATGCTTCCATCCAAATTTTCCTGCATGAAATCAATCATGGTAGGCAGCACTTTCATGCGTTTGTCAAGAGGTGGTCTGCAGGCCAGCAAGCCTTTTGTATAAGGATGCTTTGGGTCAGAAAACAATTCGTCCACGGTGCCTTGCTCCACAATTTTACCTTTATACATCACCACCACTCTGTCCGCTAATTCCGCAATTACACCCAGGTCGTGAGAGATGAATAGGATGCCCATGCCTGTATCCTTTTGCAAGTCTTTCATGAGCTTTAGAATAGTGGATTGAACCGTTACATCGAGTGCAGTGGTTGGCTCATCTGCAATGAGAACGGAGGGGTTGCAGCTTATCGCCATGGCTATCATCACGCGCTGCTTTTGTCCACCCGACAATTGATGCGGGTAAGAATCAAACATGTTTTCAGGCCTCGGCAACTGCACCTTCTTGAAGAGCTCGATGGTCTTATGTTTGGCTTCTTTCTTTGATATCTTTTGATGAACCAATATGGCTTCCATCACTTGATAGCCACAAGTAAATACAGGGTTTAGTGAGGTCATGGGTTCTTGGAATATCATCCCTATTTCATTGCCCCGATAGTGTCTTATTTCCTTGTCAGAAAGTTTCACCAGATCAACTGCTCCCTTCGTTTTAGAATGAATGATGATCTGGCCAGAAACAATTTTACCAGGAGGATTTGGAATCAATTGCATGATCGATAAAGCTGTTACCGATTTTCCAGAGCCCGATTCGCCAACAATTCCAACCGTTTCACCTTTGTTTAATGAAAATGTGATGTCGTTTACGGCAGTCACTTTTTCTTCCTCCGACATGAATTCGGTAACAAGGTTTTTAATTTCTAACAAGACATCCATCAATGAAATAATTTATTTTGCGAGCGTAAAAGTACAGAAATCAATAAATAATGAACTGCAAATGGTCAGATTTGAAAACAAAATAGTAGATTTGTCCACTATAAAATGAAAAACCAAGACCATTCTTTACGTTCCATAGTTCATCTCATCGGGCTATTGTTCTTCAGTTCCTTGTCCTACTTGGCATATGTTTATTATAAGGAACGGATTTTAAGTTTCGACCCGGCATACTTGTCTTTCCTGATGATTGAGACAAAAACCTATGCCATTGCATGTGGAAGATGGGGTGCCGTTTTTTCACAGTTTTTACCGCTAATGTTTCTTAAGGCACATTGTTCATTAGAAACCTTTTTAAGGTGCTACTCGGTTTCGTTCATTCTTGTTTATTATGCAGTTTTTTTAATCATCACCATGGTTTTCCGAAACTATAAGGCTGCATTGGCCTTGATGTTGGCGTTGTGCCTTGGTTTCCGTTGGGTATTTTATTATCCCTCCGCCGAATTATACTTTGGGATTGCATTGACTGCACTTTTTTGGGCAGTAATCGCTCCAGTAAACCCTTATTCATCAAAAGCAAAACAATGGGTGGCAACTTGTTTCGCAATAGTTTTGATTTATACCGAATCCTATTGCCAGCAATTGACATTGTTCATCCTTCTGTTCGTGATAATGTTTGAAATGATTGCCAATAAAAGATGGAAGGATTTGCATCTATGGATTGTTTTTGCTTTTTGTTGTACTTGGTATTTTATCAGGATGAAATTCCTTTCGAATTCATCTTATGAGATTGCGCGAATGGACCAGCAGGATGATATGTTATTTTACCTTCCTGACTTTTTCAGCTTGAAAAGTTGGTTCTATTTAAAGAGCTTTTTCCTGTCATCACTAAAATCCTTATACATAACATTTATTGTCTGCCTGTTCATATTAATCAGAAGAAAGCAATGGTTCTTGCTGCTCTATGTTTTATCATTCTTCGTTGGCGTATTTTCTTTTATCGTATTGATTCATGCCAAAGGGGTTGATGAATTATTCATGCAGTCATATTCTACTTTATTGGGATTTATGGTTGCAATTATTATTTTATTTCTAATTTATGACAGGTTCCCTAAGGGATTGGTTTTGTTGGTAGTCTCAGTTTTATTGGTAATAAATGTACGTGGCATTGAAAAGGCTCATTTTATCCAAACAGAACGGTTGCGCTATGTTGCAAGACTAACAGATTATGCACATAAATTGAATGCAAGGAAATGTGTAATCAGTACAAGGAATATTCCCCATGATATCGTTTTCTTCAGCCAGTTTCTAGCTTTTGAATCGTTATTGTATTCTTCCATTTCATCACCAGATAATGCCATTACCATCTTTCCATCTGATAATAATGCAAGTGTTGATACGCTCTTGAATGTAAAGAATATATTTTTGGGAACTCCATGGGATCCAACGGCCTATACCTCAAATAACATCAAATGGGATTTTTATAAATTACCTTCAACAGGTTATTTGAAATTGAATACCCCCCAATCGGATAGTACCTTTAATGAATCGTTATTTAACGACAAGAATATTTTCATTTCACCACTGAATGAAGAAATTCATTCAGGAGTGTATAATTTTGTCGTGGCACCAATACGGATTATTAACACCTCTGGCAAAGTGCTTTCCTCTACCTTAAATTCATTGCATCCTGCTTATCTTTCTTATCATGTGTATGATAGATCCGGAAATTTATTGTCTTGGGATAATGCAAACACAACTCTTGAAGTTGACATTGATAAAGATTATACACAAGGTCTTTTTATTTATTTGCCAAAGAAAAATGGAACATATATAATTGAAGTAGATTTTAAAACTGAAGGCATACGTTGGTGGAATACAAAAACAAGATTGAGACTTATAAAAGATTAAAGTATTAATAGGTGTTTATTTTTTTTGTTCGAAAGCTTCAACTTTAAAATCATCAATGCAAATGGCCTTTTTACCTCTATGCCAAATATAAACCTGTAATTCGTCAGATGTTCTTCGAACTTCAGGTGTAAGATAATCAAATGAAAATTTATTCCATTTATTTGTTTCGAAGTTCATTTTTCCCAAATCGAATGAACTATATTTGTAGGCAAATCCTTTATGGTTGAAGCAGATAACCATCGAAACAGGATTTTCTTTTAAATCTGTTGAGGAATAGATATAAGCAGAAGCGCGAATCCAAGCAAATGGTTTTTTCGTTATTTGGTCATAAGCACATAGGATGGAAGGGCTGAATTCTATGACACTATCCATTACATAGCTATGATGCCCAGTATGAAAAATAGAATCTGATAGGTTCTTATTATCATTGATATTCTCAAAATCTAAATTGGAAATGGTCTTATTAGTATAATCTACTTCGTTTTTAAACGACTCTTTGCCATCAAAAGATCTATTTATTAGTAAAAGTTTTTCTAATGATTCATCTTTACTTGTCTTGCCTAAAATCGAAAAATAATATTCCTTTGTCATTCTAGATCCATGAATTATACCTATTTTGTATTGATATGTTTGGAATAAATTAATTACTATAAGAATAGAAAATAAAAGCATACAAAATAGCTTAATAATAAATTTTCGTTCAATGATATATTGGATGAAGTATCCTAAAGGCAATGCTAGAATCGGGTAATATTGAATTACAGAGCGTTGACTGAAGCTTTCAGCATACCACCAACAGGACCAGCTACTTGCAAAAAATATACCAACGAAAATTAACATTGCTAATGGCAAAAAGATAGATCTGTTTTTAATGAATAAATTAAGAAATCCGATGAAGGCAAAAATCATAATTGGAGTATATATAAACCATCCTTTCCTAAAGCTAAATAAAAATTGAAATATAAACGGATGAAGGAATTCAAAGCCTTCTCCAGCATTGTTTCCATAGCTGTTAAACAAATATCTTCCTGCATATTTTTTCCAATATGCCAATTGTGGATAACAAATAATAATTATAATAATTGTAAATAATATTATTTGAAGATAGTATTTCTTAACAATGTGTATTTTTTGAATCAATGTATCCTTATTTTTAATCCCCCATAACAAAGGGATTATTAGACATATAATTTCACTTCCTCTGCTTATTATGGAAAGCCCAATTATTATCGAAAGGATTATACCGTGTTTTAATTTAAAATCCTGATGCCATCGAATGGTACTCCAAACTATTATCGCATACAGTGTAAACAAGTAATTATGCGGCATTGCACCAGTTCCATCAAAAGAGGTATGAAAAAAATAATTGCTGCCGAAAACTACAATTAACGAAGTAACAATCGTCGTTCTTTCATTTAAAAACTGAAGCAGCAATTTCCTTAAAAAATATACACCAACAACAGTATAAAATATGGTTCCTATAAATATTGAATACTGATATGGATGTGAAAATCCATCAAGGGGATAATTTGAGGAAATTGCCCATAAATGCCCAATAAAAAAGAAAGGAATATTTAGAATTGCAATTCCAATAGGGTATTTGTCTATCCATTCTCCATTTGGGCTTATGAAAATTTGATAGATAGATGCCGTGTTATGATATTTATCAATAATTTCATGGATGATTTCCTGGTTCTTGAATCCTAAATCATGATAAATGAATGTGAAAGGTAAGTATAAGTAATATCCAAAGAAATCCCATGAAATAATATTGCCTGGTGGAAATGACAAGTTAAAAAAAATCAGAATCAAACAAATCAGTATCATTACTATGAATGAAGGCTGATTCTGTATATTAATTTTAATCATCAGATCAAAATACTATTTTTGTATGATAACTTTTGTTTCAGCAATTATTATCCCGCTTTCAGTTACCTTGCAAATGTATGGACCGTTTGGTAATTCGCTGACATTTAAGTTATAACTGAAATTTGATTTGTCTTTTGAAAATTCGATTGGACATTCTCTTCCATACACATCAAACATCTGAATGAGGATGGAGGAAGAAGAATTTATCAATGTATTCGAAATATTAATTGTTGCGTTGTTATTACCTGGATTAGGATATATTAGAACCTTGATTTTATTTCCATTTAATTCATCTATGCCAACATGATAGCATATTGAATTATCCTCCCCTCCGTTTCCAACGATTGTTGCAGCATGCACTTTTGCACCACCTGGCATTTGCTGGGCAGGTGGACCAGAAATGGTAAAACAAAATGTTAAAGCAGTAGAAGGAAAAGTATTACCAAGATTTAAATTCCCATTACTACACAAATCATTATTCCAAGGATCAATTTTTATCAAGAATAAATCAGAATTACCAGAGCCATAGCTATTTGTATTTCCACCAATTAGATAACCTCCTTCATTTGTTTGGCTGATAGAATTGCCATTGCTCGATTGATTCCCACCATAAGACTTTGCCCAAAGTGCATTGCCGTATCCATCAGTTTTAACCGAACATACGTATTCATTACCACCAATATAATTTGACGTTGTTCCACCAATCAAATAGCCGCCATCAGATGTTTGGATAACAGATTTTCCATCATCAAAATTAGTCCCTCCATAAGTACGACTCCATGTAACAAGTCCGTTTGCATCTGTTTTTATTAAATAAATGTCCCCATTTCCATAGCCAAAACTATATGTAGTACCAACAAGAATAAAACCTCCATCTGAAGTTTGTTTCACACAATAGCCATAATCAATATTGTTCCCACCATAAGCGTAGCTCCATTGAAGATTACCCAATCCATCAGTTTTAATAAGATAAATATCGGTGTTGTATGGTCTGAAACTGGAAGTATTTCCTATTATAATATAGCCACCATCGCTTGTTTGCTGCACATAATTGCCTTCGTCTAGAAGGGTGTCTCCAAAAGTTTTTACCCAAGTTATATTTCCAGCGAAATCCATTTTTACTAAATATACATCGGAAATACCCTGTCCAAACGAATAGGTAGTACCAGTAAAAATAAATCCCCCGTCATTGGTTTGTTGAATGCAAGTTCCTTCGTCATAATGATTTGGTCCACCAAAAGCAGCGGTCCATAAAGTATCTCCTACAGAATCTGTCCTGATTAAATACACATCTTCTCCTCCATTGCCAAAACTAAAAGTATATCCGGTAATTATAAATCCATGGTCGTTGGTTTGTTGGATACTTGCTCCAGATTCATCTTGAGACCCTCCATAAGTTTTTGTCCATAAAATAGATCCTGTTGAATCACATTTAACTACATAAACATCACCTGCACCTGCTCCAAAACTGTTTGTTTGTCCTACCATAACAAATCCACCGTCAGAAGTTTGAATGGCATCATTGCATATATCAGCATTGCCTCCTCCAAATACTTTTTGAAAGGCTGTTTGTGGATAGGCGTAACCAACAATTATGCAAAAAAGAATTGAAAGGAATTGTTTTATCATCGGATAGCGATTATTAATGATTGCAAAACTATTAATTATATCAATATTCAGTTATTTAAGTTTAAATTTTCTTGAATTTTAACCATAAACTATTGCTCACCACACTGACAGAACTCAGTGCCATGGCAGCGCCGGCAATCATCGGATTCAATAAAAAACCATTGATGGGATATAAAACCCCTGCAGCTATGGGTATGCCGATTACGTTATAGATGAAAGCCCAGAAAAGATTTTGGTTAATGGTATTAACGGTAAGTTTCGACAGCCGTATCGCTTTCGGAATCAATAATAAATCGGAAGATATTATCGCCATTTTGGCAACATCAATTGCAATGTCGGAACCTTTGCCCATAGCGATGCTTACATCTGCCTGGGCCAAAGCATGAGAGTCGTTTATTCCGTCACCAACCATGGCTACAATCCTGCCTTTCTTTTGAAGTTCAATTATAAATTCCGCTTTTTGCGATGGCAGCATTTCAGCTTTATAAGTGTCCAATCCAACTTGTTTGGCTACTGCTTTGGCCGTTTGGTCATTGTCTCCAGTGAGCATATAGGTTTCAATTCCTTGTTTTTGCAGCAGCTCAATCGCTTTGATGGATGAATCCTTGACCTTATCAGTAACAGCAAGCATCATCAATAGTTTTTCTTTATCAAAGAAATAAATTACCGTCATCGCCTCCTTTTGCAACAGGTTCGAACTTGTCTCTTCTTCAGCAGAAAGTACAGTTCCATTTTCGTTCAGTAATGATTTGTTTCCTACAAAATAGATTTTATCATTGACAATAGCCTTAACACCTTTGCCAGTCACACTCTCTATTTGATTCAATGCAATGGGCTTGATTCCGTCTGCTTTTAATTTGATGGCTACCGCTTCTGCCAAGGGGTGTTCTGACTGTGATTCTATCGACAGCAAAATTTGTTTAAGCTCTACAATATCTGTTGTTTCATCAATCACCATCATGTCGGTTACGGTTGGTTTGCCTTCGGTAATGGTTCCTGTTTTATCGAAGATGATGACATTAATCTTTTTGGCCAGTTCCAGACTTTCAGCATCCTTGATTAAAATTCCATTCTCGGCACCTTTGCCGACACCAACCATGATGGCAGTGGGAGTGGCCAAGCCAAGAGCGCAAGGACAGGCGATGACCAACACCGTAACCATCGACAACAAGGCTTGAGATAATGCATGTTCTCCTCCAAACACCATCCAGATGATGAAACTAAAAATGGAAATTCCCATCACTACCGGAACAAATATTCCGGCTATTTTGTCAACTGATTTCTGAACAGGTGCCTTGCTTCCTTGGGCTTCTTGAACCATCTTGATAATTTGCGCCAGCACCGTATCGCCTCCTACCTTATCGGCAATGATTTTGAAACTTCCCTTCTGGTTGATGGTTCCGGCAAAGACTTTATCCGTCGTTGTTTTTTCAACCGCCATGGGTTCTCCGCTTATCATACTTTCATCAACAAAAGAATTGCCCTCATGCACCGTTCCATCTACCGGAATCTTGTCGCCGGGCCTCACCAACAGCAGGTCGCCAACCAATACTTGCGCAATGGGAATCTCTTTTTCTAAACCTTTGTCATCAATGACCCTAACCGTTTTCGGTTGCAGGCCAATCAGTTTCTTAATGGCTGATGAGGTATTCGATTTTGCCTTTTCCTCCAATACTTTTCCCAACAATATGAATGAAATGACCACCGATGATGCCTCATAATAAACATGCGGGTGCATGCCTCGGCTATGCCAAAATTCAGGAAAGAAAGTATTGAAAAGGCTGAACAGAAAAGCTATTCCGGTGCTCATGGCCACCAAGGTATCCATCGTGGCTTTGCCATGTTTCGCCTGTTTGTAGGCATTGAAAAAGAAACTTCGGCCAAACCAAAACAGCACCGGAATGGCAAGCACCAGCAGGAGGTAATTCACATATTCCACATCCATGAAAAACATTCCAAGCACAGCCACAGGCAAGGTAAAGACGATGGCCCAGATGGTCTTCCGCTTCAGTTCATGATATAGATTTTGTTTGATTTCATCCTTCAAATCCGTGCCCTGTTCCTCTTCCAAAATCAAATCATAACCCACCGACTGCAAAGCGGTTTTCATTTCGTTGAGGCCAATGATTTCGGGCGAATATTCCACCGTTGCCTCTCCGTTTGCATAATTTACGGAGGCACTGATGACCCCTTTTTGCGCTGCCAAAATCGATTGCGAACTCATGGCGCAAGAGGCACAGCTCATGCCCGTTACCGGAAATGTCTTTTTCATGCTGCAAAAATACCAATTATCATACTATTGAGCATGGTGATGATACCTTCATGATGGCCCTGAAAGGGGGCAATTATTAAGGAATCATCAGATGTAATTATAAATTAGGAATTATAAATTATAAATGATTGGAATTTATAATTTATGACTCACAATTTAGATTTGCATCTTTAATTGATTGGTCTTCCGCCGAAAGGAGGACTTTTCGGACCCAAACCGGCTGCATTATGAGCTTGAAGTTTAAAGAATAAAGGTACATTCAGATAATCATTAGGAATCCTGACAGTAGTATTGCTTTTCGCAGTAGATTCATCATTGTTTGTAACATCAATATAAATACAATCAGGAAGGGTAGGATTGCCTTTGGTAACGAACACCAAATAATCATCAGCCGCCTCCAAAGGATCATGATGAATATCTGCCGTTCCCTGAAAATCTCCCTGACTCATGGAGCCATGCAACACCTCTCCCGGAGTGGTTGCATCATGGATTTCTCCAGTCGTAACATCCATACCATAACCCTCCCAAGTGTCAGGAGCATTAGGGTATTCCTGCATCATCACCACTACCAAAGAATCAAATTTTTCGCAGCCCGTTTTGTTCTTCGCATTTTCAGCGAGTACCGCCGAGTGCAAAACCACATTTGCATTTGTTCGGGCAGTAATGGCGGTGCCCATGTCATTCGAGCCTGTTACTACAATGGCACCCGCAGCAGCCACTTTTACATTCGCACTTGCAGCAGCATTAGTGCCTACGGTAAAAAATTTCGCCTTGTTTGTAGCCGGCTTAGCCTTCTTGTTCGATTTCTTGATTTCTCTTTTTTTCGTTCCCATAATCTTTGTTTTTAATTGTTTATATATACTTTAATAATTGAATTCGGTGTTTGGAAAATGATTTTCCCAGTAGGAAAAATGACTTTCCCAGTAGGAAAAACGACTTTCCAAGATGGCAAACGACTTTCCAAGCTTGCGGAATGACTTTCCAAGGTGGAAAAATGACTTTCCAAGACGGGAAAACGATTTTCCAAGGTGGAAAAATGACTTTCCCAACTGGCGGAATGATTTTCCAAGATGGAAAACGACTTTCCCAGTAGGAAAAACAACTTTTCCAGTAGGGAAAACGACTTTCCAAACTCAAAATCCGGACATCTGACGCTTGACGAAAGTAAAATGTAGTATGATTTAATCCTGATTGCATGCCACAAAGACTATTACTACCTGGGCGGAAGTGAAATCTTTGTTAGGGATCGCAATTGGGCTTATAAATGATATTTGGTTATTTGTATCCATTTAGAGCCGCAAAGCTAAACAATAAATATAACATCAAAACAAAAGCCTCCAAAAGTTTCTTTTTTAAAGATGAAAAGATACTATATATATAGGTATGTTTTATTGGTACTATCTCTTGTTTTATAAATAATCAGTAATTTTGTGGCGATAAAATAATTAAGATTATGTAGAATTAAGACATATAAAATATAGGCGTTTAGCAATCCGATCTAAGAAATCGACCAATTTTAAAGTGATACTGGATAAAGCAAAGACGCTCACGACAGGCGTGAGCATTTGTTTAATCGTATCACGGGTTCTTGGTCGAACCTCTTAGATGATTAGCAAGATTAGCTCACGCCGCTGTTTTTATATATACCCAGAGAATAGACTAAATAAAAAATATATTAACAAATTAAAAAAATATGATTACAGTAAACGGAGAAACATTTATGTTTAAATGTGAGAACCCTAATTGCTACAATGATTTTAAAGGTCATCAAGTAGTTCATAAAGGTGGAATAAATGATTATGGTTGGTGGATTGTTAAATGTGAAAAATGTGGGTTTATTTTTCAAATCTATGTTGGACGGGATGTTAATGATTCAAGCCTAGTTTCTGGTGGTGAGATTTTAAGGAAGTTTGATAAGGAAATAGATACTGAAAAAGATGTATTATTAGCTGTAAAAGAAATAAATAAAATAACCAAAAATAAATAAATATGAAAAATTTAGTAACCAAAATCGCTTTAATCCTAATTGCCTTTTGTCAATTTAACTTTCTGACTTATGGCCAAGATTTTATTAAAAAATCAGACACCGATTCTATTAAATGTAATGTTATAAAAGTAGGTTCTTCGGAAATTGAATATAAAAAATGGGAAAATCAAAATGGTCCTACTTATTCAATTAATAGGTCCGAAGTTACAGTTATTCACTATAAGAATGGCACTATTGATATTATCAATCAACCAAAACAAAAGAAACCTATTGATAAAGAAACGAAAGTAAATACCCCTTTGGTTGCAAACAAGGAGCAAAATAATATAGTAACTGAAAATTTAAACCTTATTCAATTCGGTGTAGGCTGGATTTATCCTTGGATGAGTGTTTTTAAAGATTTAGGACTTACAAATACATCCAGTATTGACCCTTTAATGTTTTCCTATGAAAGAAAAGTTAATAATATTAGTTTTGGTGGGATGCTACTATACACTCGTGGTTCAGGAGACTATTCATATTTTACCTCAACTTATAATAGTTTAACAGGACAATATGAGTTAAATTTAGCAACGACAACAATAGATGAAAGTATTTTGTCCTTAGGATTGGTGGGTAATTATTATGTTTATCATAATGAAAGTTATGATATAAGTGCTGGGATTGTATTAGGGTTAGCATTTGTTTCTGCCTCTGGACAAACGGATGTTTTAAGTACTCCAATAGCTACAAGTACTACTAGTTTTAGCTATAGATTAAATGGAACAGTTATTCATTATTTTAGCAATCATATTGGTGCATTTGCACGTTTAGGCATTCAAAATTTAGGAGGAACAATATTATTAGATTCTGGAATAAGTTTTAAGTTTTAACTAAACTACCAACCATTCATTTAGGCGTTTCTACCTGTTTATTTCATTATTATCATGCTTCTATAATTGCATCCGTTTCGGAGCACTCATAAAAGCAATAAGGTCATCAAGAAAGGGCTAATGATGATTGTTATTGAAACTTATGTTTCGAGTGTTTCAGGGGTTTCCTTTTCCTGTTTCGAATGATATACATCCAAGGCTACGAGTATGGCTACGAAGCCCCAGAATGGTACGGAGGCTTTGTCGGTGTCGAGGAAATCGTTCATGATTCCGTGTACGAAATAGGTTATCAAGCCGAGCAATAATCCGAGCGTGAGCATGCGTATTTCTTTGTCTTTGGTTCGGATGTATAGCCGCGACGAGCGATAGATGATGGCGATGACGATGAGGATGAACGACAAGGAACCGATGATGCCTGAATCGGCCAATGGCTGCAGGTATTCGCTGTGTGCATTGCCCTTGTTTCCGGCATTGGTGCTGATGATGGTTTTTTCGGTGGAGTGCTGAAATGGGGCGTATTTGAAGGAATAGGTGCCCGGTCCCCAACCAAGAAAGGGTTTCTTTTTGAACATTCGAATGGCACAGTTCCATCGGTTGATTCGTTCCACATTGGAGGCATCGGTAGAGATGTTCGATATGGACTGCACGTGCTTCTTGATGTCGGTGGAGGAATCTTGCCTGTTTCGTTCCAGTTTCATCAGGATGTCGGTTTTGAAGATGAAGAATATCGTTATCAATGCGATGATTCCGGTGATGATGATGGAAGTCTTTACCCTGAACAGGAAGATGAGGTAAACGCCTATGGCGGTGGCCAAACCTACCCATGCAGCCCGGGTATAGGAAAGCAGCAGTGCCACGATGAAGAGCATGGAAATGAACGCGGCAAATATGCGGATGATGGGGGTGTAGTTCTTATTGAAAATGAAGCCGATGAATACCGGAACAAAAAGACAGATGACGGCTGCATAGGCGGTATGGTCGTTATAGAAAGGACTCATTACCCATATCGCCGATTTTTCTGTCCAGCCGAATTCGTGATGGCGAAACATGGTGTAGAAGATGACGATGATGAGGGATATGGTGTATATCCAGATGAACTTTTTGATGTTCTTGTAATTGATGAATAGCTGGGTGGCCAAGAAATAGAAAGGGATGACAAACCATAAACGTGACAAAAGGAATTTGAACGATACCAAATGCATGGTGCTGCTGATGCTGGTGATGAACATCCAAACCAGATTGATGATGATGAATATCGAAATCGGATGATTGGTGATGTTCTTGTCGAACTTTCTTTCGTATAGCAGCTTCACCAAAAAGATGATCATCAAGCCGAACATCAATGGTTCTACCGGCAAACTCAAGCCTGCATTGAACTCGGAATTGGTGAGATTTACAGCCAATGGGGTAAGAAACACGATGATGAACATCAAGATATCGATGGCGAAAATGGCAAGGATGACAATCAAGGCAGCAATAGGCAAAAGCGGCATCCAAAATATTTCGTTGGCAATAAAGAATAGGTTCAATGCAATGAATAAGGCACTGATACCATATAGCCACTTTAGTTTTATCTGGTCGACCATTGCTTCGTTATGAATTAAAGCGAATTTTTCTTTCTATCGATTATTCCAAGGACGATGAAACTTAGAAGAACCGTAGAAAGCGTTGATATCACCACAATAAGCCATCTGATGGGATAAGTCTTTTTGTCGGCAGGGTATGGACTGGTTATTATGTTTGAATAAGTAAGTATCTTTTCCACATCCTTGATGGCGTTTTCATATTGCGACTTGATGTCGTTATACATACCTCTTACCCTCCACAGATGTTCATTGATTGAAACGAATTCGCCACCATGCTCTTGAAGGTTTTGCATCAGTTGATGAGCTTCTGTCAAAGCTTGAGGGTTACCACGGCTACCCAAAATCTGGTAATATTCGCGGGTAATTTCCCTAGCCTGATTGTCATAACTGATGATTCCGTAGGAGGTTCTTAAATTCTTCACCACATTTTCCATCGAATCCATTTCAGATTTCTTCCTGTCCAACTGAATCTTTAGTATCTTGACTATTTCTTCCGATTTCTCGCGCTGCAGACTCTTTGCCTTTTTGTTCATCAAATCAATGATTGTATCAACCATTGCTGCGGCCATAAACGGATCCACATCCAAAACATCAACTTGAACGGACTGGAATTCATTTCTGTCAAACGTTACATTTTCATTATATGAGTTGATAAGATGAGACATGTAATATTTGTCCTTGGAAGTATCGATATCATAATGCTTGGCAAGATTGAATTTCTTGAACATGTCCCTTCTTATATCATCCGACTGCAGAACCTGAAGCATTTGCTCCGTTGGACTTTCGCCAGCATAAGGGATAATGTTAGAAGGATATATTATGGCATAGGATTTATATTTTGGTTGTATAAAAGTAGGACCAGAAAAAATTATCGAAGCAATAATCGTAATAATTCCAATTGTAAAAAGATGGGCTTTCCACTTGTTCAATAAATCAAGCAAACTAGTTGCATTCATAAATGGTATCATGGCTGATTATATTTTTATTTATGAACGTTTAAACTGTGCGTAACTCTCTACTCCAATCAATAATATGACACTCAAGAATAACGCTGATAAAGTTGAAAATACAACAATGAGCCAACGTATTGGATATGATTTCTTCTCTGCTTTTAATGCTTTATTTACGACAAATTTATTAGATAAGGTTTGGTCCAAGTCAATCCTTGCCTTGGCATATTTCTCACGAAGGTCTGCCAGCGCCTTTCGTTGCCAACCCATTTCTTGTGCCATGGTAACATTTGCTCCACCATACTTTGCTACATTGTCCAATTGTGCTTTCATGGTTTTCATCTTTGCTTCAGCACCTTTAATTCTTGCTTTGGTAGTTATAACGAGAGTATCATCTTCCTTTCTATACTTTTCCAAAACTGGCAAGCTCGCCTTTTCATTCTCATATATTGATGAAGCCTTGGTATATTCTTCATTATACATCGCTGACTGGGATTCATAATCAAAAATTCCATGAGCACGCAGGTTTTGCATGGAGTCTTCTATTTCATTCATCCTTTTCAATTTGTCTTTATATGCCGCCTCTACGATAATGAATGATTGATATGCTCGTTCGTGTTGTATTTTTGTTTTCATGGAATCTACCAAATCCGAAATGGTGTTTGCCATGTTTGCAGCAACTTCAGGATCTTCATCCATCACTTCAATCTTAACAGACATGAATTCTGTGCGTTCAAAAGATACATTGCTTTCAAATTCCTTCATTACCCTAGTGAGCGGATAATTAGAGTTGGCTTCGATATGATAATGGTTCATCAGGTCAAACTGTTTTATTACCCGTTCCCTAATTTCATCTGAATTCAAGATTTGAAGCAGTTGTTCGGCTTGTTCCTCTTTTCCGAACTTCAATACATCTGATTCTTCATCTGGTGCACCTAAAAGCGCCTTAGAGATGGAGTTGGTACTTGAAGGGAACAAGATAACCGTTGATTTGAACTTTGGTTTTATAAAGGTTGGCCCAGAAAATATCAAGGATGACAAGGCGGCCAATACCCCTATTATCAATAAATGCCATTTCCATTTTATTATAAAAATAAACAAATTGGAGGCATCCAGATAGTTTGCTCTTCTTACGCTGTTTGCATTTTCATTCATCACATTATATTCATTTATTCGGGCAAAAGTAATATTTTTTTCATAATTGAACTTTCAAGCCTATTTTTTCGGTTGGTTTTTACTTGTCTCGAACTTCAAATTGCACCAAACAAAGACGGCCCGAATAAATTCGAGCCGTCTTTGTTTGGTATATGTGTTTGTCTTTCTATTTTCCTCTACCTGCTTTTTCTATTTGCTTGGCTACATATTTCATATCGGAAGGCGATAATTCCTGATGAGTCTCTACATCATAAAAAACCGGCATGTTGCTTTTTGATGAATAGATGCTTATTACCTTATGCCCGTATATGTTTACCGTAGGCCCCATGAAATATACCGGTTTGCTCGATGACATTATCTCATCACTGATTTCTTTTCCGGTAGCCACCTTGTGTGGGTATGGATACTTCTTGAAGAATTCATCATCGCTGTATGTTTTTGTCTTGCCACCCCAGTTGGATATATAACTCAAGTTTTCATCTGGAATCCAAAGCGTTTCATTTTCCAGATTCTTGAACAGTTCCTTGTCGGTATAATCATCCTTGTTCTTCAAATAGACTCCATTGCTCAAGCAATTGTTCCATATTGCCAAATAAACCTTCAAGTATCCCGGAAGCATGTTGATTGGTACCATAGTCTTGCTTTTGCTGTCGGTACAGAACTTAGATGGTATGTTAATCTGGGCAAACACCTTGTTGTTCTTCTTGCCATTCAGCATCTGCAACTCATAAAAACACAAAGTGAAACTATAATTCTGCCCTGACATGGTTATCCCTCCGATAGTGATATAAGAGTATCCAGGTTTGCCGGAATACTTCCCTATTTGTTCATCCGTGATTACCTTATAAGGGGTAAACGTCCACACTTCCTTGAATATTTGTTCATAAACCTTCACATCGCTCGACTCCACATCGGCTGGCAATATGAACACCGTAGTGCTTTGTTTCAAGGCAGCCATATCTTCGGGCTTAATGATGGCCTCTTTGTCCTGTGGCGAGGTCTTGAAGCCCACCGTTACCTGTGCAAATGCCGTAATCGAAGCAAGTGCCATGCCCAACGAAAGGGCAATGATTTTTTTACTCTTCATGTTTTTATAATTATTAGTTTATTTTGAATTTCATCCTATATGTTGCGAACGCATCGAAGAAGTAAACATCGAACGTGTCATGGTCGAAGGCCACTACCTGAAACTTTTTTACCGATTCGCCCTTCAAATCGCCGGCAATCATGATTGCATTATCCTCTTTCTTGATGCTATTTACCCGAAACTTAACGTTTCTGTCCATAGTCGAGAATTTGGCGTCACGATTGTTTATCTTTATCTGATTTACGCTTTGGTATTCCGCATTGGCACTAACCACTTTCTTGAAAGCCTCCATATCGAGCGGAGTAATGGCATAAGCAATCCCCGTAAGCTCCTGGTCGGCACTGAAATCAAGCAATGCACCACCACTTTTGCTCTTTATCACCATGTTTGGCATTCTTATAACGCTCGCACCGATCATCGCGCCAGCCATCTTCAGCTTGTTGAACGCCTTTTTCTCCACCTCCGCCTTGTTGGTGTATATCTTCGAGCCCAAAACCATTGCACTAATGTGCCCAATCTTCACCAGTCCCTCCGTTTCATCCGTCGTATTCACCACCGTGATGCTTTCATAGTCATCAAAGCTCGTCACATTCTTGTAAGTGGCATGCGAAATGGCCGCATCCGTCTGTGCAAACCCCATTTTTGCGAGGCCTATCACCAAAACAATCATCAATTTCTTCATATCTCAATATTTTTTTCGGCGACAAACATACAATTTAATTTTAACAAATAGCACCTTTCATCAAAAAAACCTCCTTCTCCCCAAATCTCCCTTCCTCTCATTTATAATTCATAATCCATCATTTATAATTATCTTCTGGGGGCGTCCCCAGCAGCAGCCTTAGGCAAAAAGAAGGCCACCACCTTGCTGCAAGGGGTCGGGGTGCTACAGGGGGTCGCTTCGCTCCGTGCTACGCACAGCCTTCGGCTCCCTTTCGCTCCCTCGCCCAACGCTGCGTACCATGCCATCAGCCAAAACCACCTTCAATTCCCTCTCCACAGCCATCAAAAACTCAAAAACAAACCTTAATCCCCTTAAAAAGGATTTCCTTTTCACCAAAAAAGACTTCTTTTTTGCCCACCAAGAAGTCTTTTTCACTCACCAAGACTTCTTTTTTGCCCATCAAGATTTCTTTTTCACTCACCAAGACTTCTTTTTTGCCCACCAAGAAGTCTTTTTCACTCATCAAGACTTCTTTTTTGCCCATCAAGAAGTCTTTTTTGCCAAAAAAGAAGTCCTTTTACACCCAACCGAACTCACCACAGCTTAAACTCAACCCGTAAACCCCAAAATCCATTTGGCTTTCACCCAAATCAATTGCGCTTTCACTCAAATCCATTTTGATTTAGCCTAAAACCATTTTGATTTGGCCCAAATCAATTTGGTTTTCACTCAAAACCATTTTGATTTAGCCTAAAACCATTTTGATTTACACCAAATCCAAATGTCTTTCACCAAAATCAATTGCGCTTTTACCAAAATCAATTGCGCTTTCACCCATTAAAAACCCGCCTTCATCAATCCAAAGCCTTCTTGTTGAAGAGAATATACCCAAAATGAAAGAGCACACTGTAGGGCTGCTCCTTCAAAGAGTAGTAGTTCAGGCTTAAACTGACGGGCCCCACGGGGGTATTGTAAACCGCCGCAACCATAACTATGTATAGCCTGCGGGCAATGATGGGCGTGTAGGTGGCAGTGAGGTCGGCCTGCTCCACAATGGATTTATACGGCTGAAAAACGTAGCCTTCGAACCTTAAATCCACGTTTATCTTGGTACTGACGATGTTTTTCAGCCCAAAAGCGCCATAAGTGTGGGCACGATATTGGCCCAAGAAGATAGTCTGGCTCTCTGGCACAGGCTCAAAGGCCGGCGAGGATAAAACGGTGGAGGTATAGTTCGAAAAGAAGTCCTGCGACGAATAATTGGCCTCCATATACACGCCAAAACGCAAGGTTCCACGCTGTTTATAGTAGTTATCCACAGTCAAATTGCCCTGGTACCAGGCATGTGGCTGAAACGTCTCAACCTTATTCACCGAAGTGGAGCCGGGAATGGCATGTTCGCGCCCATTGACATATCTTTGAGTAAACGAAACCATGCTTCCGGCAGTAGCATATTGCTTTTTGTTCAAGGTATTCCTCTCGAAGGCCAATTCGGGGCTGTATCCATAAAAATTGGTTATGTCCACCGTATCCGTAACCTTGAATTTGCTGGTTTGATAGTAGTTGTCAGTCAAAGAAAAATAGGATATGCCGCCGGAAATCTTCTGTTGGTTGCCAAGAGGCAGGCCTGCATCAAGATAAAACTTTCTGTCGGTTTGAGTGAGGTAGGGCGGCTTGACATCCTCCAGGAATGAGCTGCTGCTCTTGAAGAAATCCCAAGAATTGATGGTGAAACCGCTCTCGAGATAATAGGGCACCGAGGAAGGAACATCCAATCTCGCTTTTGCCTGCACCGAACTGTATAACTTACCGAAGTATGAGTTGGCATTGATGGAGAGTGAGTTCTTTCCCCATATGTTATACTGCACTCCAATGAAGGCTTCGCTGATGGGAGAGGAGGCAAAGTCGCCACCAAACTGGGCCTTGAGGTCGCGTTGTTGCCTTACCTGAACTTGCATGACGTAATAGCCGGTTTCAGGGTGGTATACCAGCTTCGGAATGATGCTTTTTATGTTGTCATCGGCTATCAGCTTATAGAAATTCCTTCTTAAATCCTCAATGGATATGGGGTCACGGGTAGGCATCAATATTTTCCTGACATAAAACGCCTGCCTTGCGTTTACACCCTTCACTTCAATGTCGGTGATGATCAGTTTTGGCATATCCTTTACAAAGTCGAACCTTCGTTGGTGTATTGCAGCAGAGTCAACCCTTCTTGCAATGCTTGCCTTGATGGAATCCATCTTAAGCATGGCTTCTTCATAACCGGCCTTTATCTCATTATGAACCTGATCGAAGTCCAAGAGGCCTACCTTGCCGGTTTTAGGTTTCAGGGTTATGGAATTCTTGGAACTGATCTTGTAATTCGTCTTGGTCATGAACATTGCCCTAACCTGGGATATGATATTGTCCTCGTCAGGGGGGGTATCCATAGAACCACCATCTACCGCGTCAATGCCAATGATGAAATCCGGCTTGAATTCATTGTCCAGCACATCGGCAGGGAAGTTATTGTATAAACCACCGTCAAACAATATCTTTCCATTATATACCACCGGCTTGAAATAGAATGGAAATGCACTGGAAGCACGTATCGCTTCACCTAAATCGCCAGATCGGAAGATAACTTGCTTCTTGTCTTCAATATCAGCCGCCACACATCTATAAGGAACGAAAAGGCTATCGAAATTATACCTTGCCTTGGCAATGGAAGGAGCGGTATGTTCCATCATGGAGAAGTCCATGGGCATGGAGTTGATGAGGTTGGTAGGCAAGGATGTCTGAAAGATGGAATCACGGTGAAACCGCAGCGTAATCCATGAGGCATTGTCATCTTTCTTCTTGAAATAATAATCATCCTTTTCAGCAATGACGCCAAAAGCCCAATTATAGAATTCATCGCTGCTCACCAGCCTTTCCATCTCTTCGGTGGAGTAGCCTTGGGCATACATTCCACCTATAAGTGCTCCCATAGATGTTCCGACAACATAGTCTATCGGTATTCCATTTTCTTCCAAGGCCCTTATAGCACCAATATGCGCCAATCCTCTGGCTCCTCCTCCGCTTAATACTACCCCTACCTTTTGCGCAAAACCGCTTTGCAGGAACAGCATCATTGCCAATAGAACTAGATTTCTTGTTGCCTTCATTTGTTTTGTATGATGCGCAAAGTTAGGAATTGTTTAAAAGGACCAACGCTGAAACACAAAAATGTCCGGTTTAACCCTTTCCAAACTGCTGCCATGAAAGCCGAAAATGGAGGTTGTTTATTTTGCCAAGGCCTCAATGATGTCATTGAGGGAAATGATAAATGTCTTGTTCTGTTTAAAATCCTTGATGAGCACTGCACTGTTCTCGGGATTGACCATTTTCGAAAGGACATCTATCGGGGTGGTAGAATCTACAAAAGGGAATGCCGGCTGCATGATGCTCTCGATGTTGTTATCCTTGATATTAGGGTCCTCCAGGAATTTCTGAAACACCCAACTCTCGCTAACGGAGCCAACTATTCGGTCATTATGAGTGATTGGAATCTGTGAAATATCCATCTCTGTAATGATTTTAATGGCCTCAGAAATCTTATCTGAACTTTTCAACGTTATCAGTTCACTTTGCTGAAGGGTCGATACCAAATCCATTGCAGTCATGCCTTTTTTGTCGATATATCCTTTCATTCGCATCCAGTCGTCATTGAAAATCTTGGCTAAATACCTGCTGCCATGATCATGGAAGATAACCACCACCAAATCATTTTCCGACAACTTGTCTTTCAACTGATTGATGCCCGCTATGGCACTTCCTGCCGAGTTTCCTACCCAGATTCCTTCCTTCCGGACTATCTCCCGAGTCATCAATGCAGCATCCTTATCAGTTACTTTTTCGAACAGGTCTATAAGCGAGAAATCCACATTCTTGGGCAGGAAGTCTTCTCCGATTCCTTCTGTAACGTATGGATAAATTTCTTTCTTGTCGAATATTCCCGTCTCCTTATACTTCTTGAAAACGGAGCCATAAGTATCAATCCCCCAAATCTTGATGTTTGGATTTTGCTCCTTCAGGTATTTTGCCGTTCCGCTTATGGTGCCTCCTGTCCCCACACCCACCACCAGATGCGTTATCTTCCCATCGGTCTGTTCCCAAATTTCGGGACCGGTCTGCTCGTAGTGTGCAATCGCATTCGACGGGTTGTCATATTGGTTCGGATGATACGAATTCGGAATTTCCCTATTCAGCCTTGCAGCCACCGAATAATAGCTTCGTTCATCTTCAGGTTCCACATTCGTGGGGCAAATAACCACATCGGCACCGAAGGCTTTCAGCGCATCCACCTTCTCCTTCGACTGCTTGTCGGTGGTTACGAAGATACATTTATAACCCTTTATTATCGCAGCTATCGCCAATCCCATTCCAGTGTTTCCGCTGGTGCCTTCTATAATGGTTCCTCCCGGTTTCAGCAGCCCTGCCTTTTCGGCATCTTCCACCATTTTTAATGCCATCCGGTCCTTGATGGAATTTCCAGGGTTGGTTGTTTCAATTTTGGCCAAGACTGTGGCTTTAACGTCTTCGCACACTCTGTTTAATTTGACCATCGGCGTATTGCCGATTGCGCCAAGAATATTTTCGTGATACATGCCGCAAAACTAAAAAAATAATTTTACACCCGCTCCTCCAGCCACAATAGCTCGCAAAAATGCAAAGCTATTATTGCAGAAATGATAAAATAGAATGTTGGGGTTTTATAAGGTGAAAATTCTAAATCATGAAATTTAATATCTGTGTTAATGAAACTTTGGTACTGAATTCCCCCTTGCCCCGACCGAATTTCCCCTTGCCCCAACCGAATTTCCCCTTGCCCCGACCGAATTTCCCCTTGCCCCGACCGAATTTCCCCTTGCCCCAACCGAATTTACCCTTGCCCCAACCGAATTTCCCCTTGCCCCGACCGAATTTCCCCTTGCCCCGACCGAATTTCCCCTTGCCCCAACCAAATTTCCCCTTGCCCCGACCGAATTTCCCCTTGCCCCGACAAAATTTCCCCTTGCCCCGACAAAAATTCCTGAAATGATAGTAATTTGCATTATAAATACCAATTGTTAAACCTACTGCGGATTATATAATTAGTACCTTTCCCTCCAATTATGAAGGCCTTAGGGTTTACTGGCAGATAATTGATAGTTGACAGAAGGTGAATGATAAGAGAAAAGGCTATTTCCAACCTGAATTTATTATTAATGATGAAGTATAATTTATAAATGGATAGAAAAATCATCCTTATCTTGATTTTATTTAGCTTTAGTATGTTTGCAAGATAATTAAGATGTTTTTTTGGAGTTATAAAAGGACTATGGGACGATTTGCTTGGTTGATATTTTTTGTTTTTGTGGCTAATGGAAGCGTGTTTTCGCAAGATAAGGACACCATTCTGCTTGCCATCATCAACCCTTATGACAACACCCGAAACATCTCCGATTTGAATGAGGTGCCCGTGGTTTTTCGAGCCATGGCAAACGACCGGGCAAGGTCGATAACGGAACATGAACTGGAGGTTGCGCAGAAACTTGACAACACCAAAATGATTGCATCCGCCTTGAACAATTTGGGACTTATTTACCTCCGATACAGCAAGCCTGCCAAGGCATTGGAATATTTCAATAACTGCTTGATGGACCGCAAAAGTCTGGGCGATAAAAAGGGCATGGGAGTGGTGCTGGCCAATATCGGATTTGCAACCGTATTGACCGGCGATCTGGATAAGGCCGCAGAATATTTTTCCACTTCCATGAAGATTTTGAATGAAGTGAACTATACGCAGGGATTGGCCATCGTCAATGATTTTTCGGGGCAGGCAGAATATGAAGCCAAGGACTATAAATCGGCCAAGGCGTTCTTTTTGACAGCGAAGAACCTTTGGCATTCTTTGGGCAACGCCAAAGAAGAGGACAGGATGAAGCGAAATGTGGATCTGGTGGTGTCGAAAGAGTTTCAGGACAAGATAAAAAGCCAGCCTGCAGCAACGGATGTGCAGCCCGATGCATTAGGCAATGACACCTTGCAGAAGAACCAGCGCAATACCAATTTCTTGCCACGCAAACATCGCTATGAATCGGGATATGGTCAGCAGAACATAGAACATCTGATAGCCGATAACGCCCAGCATAACCTGACCTTGACCGAGGATGAGCTGCTATTGAAAATGAAGAAGGATTCGATGGAAGTTCAGCGGCTTAAGAATGAACATGAGGTGAATGACGTAAACCTTTCTGCACAGGAAGATTCGATTGCGGATGCAAAACGTGCACAGCAAATAGAGTATCTTGAAAATAAAATAAACAATGCCAACAAAGCCCTGCTAGTGAAGCAATTGGAGTTGAGCAATGCTGCCCGTCAAAGACTATGGTCCTTGTTGGCAGGGGTGATATTTATCTTGTTGTCGTTGGTGGTTTATATCCGTTATAGAACCAAAAAGAAGGATTTCATAGAGCTTGAAAAAGCCCACCTGGAACTGCAGGCCACAAGAGATAAACTCCTAGAAGCGGAGCAGTTCAAAGACCAGTTTTTGGCGAACATGAGCCATGAAATCAGAACTCCAATGAATGCCATCATAGGTGCTACCAATTTGGTGCTGAACACACAAATGGATGAGCAGCAGATAAAATACATGAAGGCTGTGAAACAATCTTCAGAGAATCTGCTGGTCATCATCAATGATATTCTGGACTTGTCGAAAATAAAAGCGGGTAAACTGGAATTCGAGCATGTACCTTTCAACCTGAAGGAAGTGCTTGATGGCGTAATAACAACGATGAAGTTCAGAGCGGAAGAAAAGGGCTTGAAGCTTGTTTTATCAATTAGCGACGATTCACCTCGAATGCTAGTAGGAGACCAAGTTAGGCTTAGCCAAGTGCTGCTGAACTTGGTTAGCAATGCCATTAAGTTTACCTCGAAAGGAAGTGTAACCATCAATTGCCACCTGAAGGAAACAACAGATAAAAAGGCTACGCTTGTTTTTGATGTTATCGACACAGGAATTGGAATAGCTGAGGATAAGTTCGATAAGATATTCGAGAGTTTCTCACAGGCCAGCACCGATACCACCCGACTTTATGGCGGCACAGGTTTGGGGTTGACCATTTCCAAACAATTGGTAGCCATGCAAGGCGGAACGATAGGAGTGAAGAGTAAAATGGGCGAAGGAACAACTTTTACTGCCACCATTCCTTATGAAATTTTTGAGGGGGAAGCCAGAACAAGCGAAGTTCAAAAGACGGATATGGGATCGAAAGATAAACTCAAGAACTTGCGGATATTATTGGCAGAAGATAATGCAATGAACCAGATGGTGGCCACCGATACTTTGGAATCCTTGATAGAAGGTGTACAGATAGATATTGCAGAAAACGGCAAGATAGCAGTGGAGATGGTGCAGCAAAAACCTTACGACATTATCTTGATGGATATCCAGATGCCGCAAATGAATGGCTACGATGCCACCATGTTTATTCGCGAAAAATTATCTTCGCCGCTGAATAAGATAAAGATTATGGCCATGACTGCCAGTGCTACGAAACCTGAAGTGGATAAATGCTTTGCCTCCGGAATGGACGATTACATCTCGAAGCCATTTGATCCGAATGAACTGCTGAAAAAGATAAATACTTTAATAACAAACTAAACAATTAAACGATGAGTAACTTAACAGACCTGACTTTCCTAAGAGGATTGACCAATGGAGATGCTGCCAAACTGACCAAATACATCAACATGTTCTTGAAGGCAACCCCCGACATGCTGAACAACCTGGATAAATATTATGCTGAAAAAGATTGGGAATCGTTGAGGGTTACGGCCCATTCCTTGAAACCGCAATTGTCATACATGGGCATAAAATCATTGGAAGAGGCCATAAAAACCATTGAATTCAATGCCGGTCATCAAATGCAGCTGGATAAGATGCCAGAGATGATTGCCCACTTGAGGGAACAATGCGGGATGGCGATGAAGGAGCTCGAAGAGGCCTTGAAAACCATAAGTTAATTATCTTTTCTATATTTGCCCTGATAAAATAATTGTAAATAAAGATGAAAAAAGAATACACCCTGTTTATCGTTGATGACGATCCGATGCAGCTGGAGATGCTGAAAGACCATCTTTCCAAGTTCCATAACTTTGAGGTAAAAGTGTTTCCTACCGGAGAGGAATGTCTGGAGCATTTGAATGAAAAACCGAATATCATCATCTTGGATTTCAACCTGAATGGCGTGAACAAAAATGCCATGAACGGAATCGAGGTGTTGAAAATCATCAAGAAGGATGCACCCGATGTAGAGGTCATCATGCTGTCAGGCCAGGAGAAGATAGAGGTGGCGGTAAACACGATGAAATATGGCGCTTTCGACTATGTGGTGAAGAATGAGAGTTCGTTTCACAGGGCCGAAAATGCCTTGTTCAATATCATCAGAAGATTCAAGCTGGTAAAGGAAGCCAAGCTGTTCAAGATGCTGGCGGTGATGTTTGCCATTGCATTTGTAGCACTTGTCATATTGATTGCCATCCTTTATTTTACCGGACACATCACCAATAATGTAGGTTGGATGTAGGTTTTCCTGCCGAACGGAATTCCTCCCTAATCCTTCATATATCCCATTTTTATCCAGACTTCTACTCCTTTATTCAAGAGGGCGGCCAGTTCTTTTTCATCCACCTGCTCTGCTTTTTTGAAGTTGAAACAGGTCTTTCCCTTCAAGGATTTGAATAGGGTAGGGGCCAATCCACTGAAGGCTTCCACATTGCCATAGATGGGAAAGAAATAAAAACTTATCATGTCCTTGCGCACTACCGCCGAGGAGAAATACATGCCCGGAACCATCTTTTTGCTGTAGCCATAAGGGACGGGTTTGTTGCCCATCAGTTCCATGCCCATATCGCTTTGCTTGACGATGACCATGGGTGGGCAGCAATCTTCCAAGGCTTTCTTAAGCTTGGAAAAGATGTTGTTTTTTACTTCTTCTGATAATGCCATGGCGCGAAAATAATATTTTCTTATTCAATAATCATATTCCTCATGCAAAAACAGTTTTGTTATCAAACATGCAAAAAGGCAGGCTTGGGGGAGTTTTATACGGGAAACGGGACTTTTTATACTTAAAAATGGAGTGGCGGAGACCTCATTGATTGAACCAGGTCGCCGATTGATTGAACCAGGTCGCCGATTGATTGAACCAGGTC
>CAIWCG010000213.1 GCA_903911135.1 uncultured Bacteroidota bacterium | reverse complement strand
TTTTATTTTTTATTTTTTATAATCTTTGCATCCATAAATAATAGTATTGTAAACCAAGAATTTTACCAAACCAAAATTAACACCTTAAAACTACTACATAAATAATGGAAAAAACATTCTCATCTGTTTGGAAAAATTGCCTCAAAATCATCAAAGATAACGTTAGTCCTCAAAGTTTCAAAACATGGTTTGAACCTATACAACCAATTAAATTGGATGATAATATTTTAACCATCGAGGTACCAAGTGAGTTCTTTTATGAATTTTTAGAACAACACTACATCACCTTGTTGAAAAAAACCTTAAGACATGAACTTGGGGCTGGAAGCAAGTTGGAATATAGTATTTTAATGGAACATCAAACTAATAACGACAAACCTTATTCAGTAAAAGTTCCAAGCAAAAACAAAAGCAATCTCAGTAATCCTTCCGTTTCTTTACCAGTAAATGTTGGTGGAAGTGGCATTAAAAATCCTTTTATCATACCTGGCCTTCAAAAAGTTACCATCGATTCGCAATTAAATCCTTCTTATACTTTTGAAAATTTCATTGAAGGAGATTGCAATAGGCTTGCTCGGTCTGCCGGATTTGCTGTTGCAAACCGACCTGGTGGCACTTCTTTCAATCCATTATTAATATATAGCCCAACAGGATTGGGAAAAACACATCTAGTTCATGCTATCGGAATTGATATAAAGAATCGTTTTCCGAACAAGACCGTATTGTATGTAACTTCAGAGAAATTCACACAACAATTCGTTGACTCTGTAAAGAATAATTCTCAAAATGATTTTGTTAACTTCTACCAGATGATAGATGTGCTTATCATTGACGACTTGCAGTTCTTTACTGGAAAGGAAAAAACTCAAGATGTATTCTTCCATATCTTCAATCATTTACATCAGACAAACAAGCAATTGATTCTTACTTCCGATAAGCCTCCCATCGATTTGCAAGGCATGGAGCAACGTCTCCTATCTCGCTTTAAATGGGGATTGTCAGCTGATTTAGGTGTACCTGATTTGGAAACAAGAATTGCAATTCTTAACAAGAAAATCTATTCTGATGGCATAGAGCTTGCCCCTGAAATAATCGAATATATTGCCTACAGCGTTACAACAAATGTTCGTGAGATGGAAGGTGTATTGGTTTCCATACTTGCTCAAGCGACATTGAATAAAAAATCCATCACCTTAGATTTAGCTAAACAGTTGATTCATAAGTTTGTGAAGAGCATTGACTTTGAAGTGACGGTAGATTACATTCAAAAAGTGGTTTGCGATTATTTCCATTTGCCTGTTGAAGCAATCAAATCGAGCAGCAGAAAAAGGGAAGTGGTGCAGGCAAGACAAATAGCCATGTATTTCTCCAAGAGCCTGACGAAATATTCACTGGCTGCCATTGGCCAACAATGCGGTGGCAAGGACCATGCAACAGTTTTACATTCGTGCAGAACAGTAAATAATTTGATGGAAACTGACAAGCGTTTCCGGGCAAATGTTTACGAACTGGAACGGATGATAACCTTTTTTGAGTCGTAATTCATTGCTCAGTTTAGGATATATTCCTTTTTAATTAGATTATTCATATGAAAGTTTTGATGGTTTGCCTTGGAAACATTTGCAGATCACCGATGGCAGATGGAATATTTAGCCATAAGGTTTCAGAAAGAAATTTATCTTCCAAGATTCAAGTTGATTCTGCTGGAATGATTTCCATGCATCAAGGAGAAAACCCTGATTTCAGAGCTGTTTCCACCTGTCGTAAACATGGTGTGGATATCAGCAAACTCATTGCAAGACCTTTTACAACCAATGATTTCGATGACTTTGATTTTATCTTTGTTATGGATAAATCGAACTACCGGGATGTAATTGCAATGGCCAGAAATGAAGACGACAAACAGAAGGTTCATTTGCTATTGAACTATAGCAATCCAGGTTCGAATGCGGTGGTGCCTGATCCTTATTACGGAGGCATGGAAGACTTCGAAGCGGTTTATAAATTACTGAACGATGCCTGCGAAACGGTTCTCGAAAAACTGATTAAATGAAAACTGGAACGCTCTACATCATTCCATCCGATTTCGGCGAGGATTCCTTGATTTTGCTTCCCTCCTGCGCCATCGACATCATCCATGGGCTGAATCATTTTGTGGTGGAAAACGAGAAAACCGCGAGGAGTTATTTAAAACGCATTCACTACCCGAAACCGCTGAACGGCTTGGTGCTGTTTGCGCTGAACAACCATACGCCGAAAGACGAGGTAAGGAAATTTATAGAGCCGCTGCTGAAAGGCATTGATGTAGGTGTTTTGTCCGAGGCCGGCTGTCCTGGCATTGCCGATCCTGGGGCTGATGTGGTGAAGATAGCCCATTCCATGTCCATCGCCATCAAGCCATTGACTGGGCCTTCGTCCATTTTGCTGGCCTTGATGGCATCGGGATTCAGCGGTCAGAATTTTGTTTTTCATGGCTATCTGCCCAAAGAAAAGAACGAACGGCTGAAGAAGATTCAGCGGATGGAAAGCGATTCGGGCAACAGGAATCAAACCCAGCTGTTCATCGAAACGCCGTATCATAACAACAATTTATTGAAGGAGCTGACCGACATTTGCAGCAAGAACACGATGCTGTGCATAGCCACCGACATTACGCTGCCTAATGAGTTCATCAAATCGATGAGCATCGGCGATTGGAAGAAAAACTTGCCCGATTTGAACAAGCGGCCTACGGTTTTTCTTATCTATGCCGGGCAATAGAATTTTAATTAGCTAAAGGATTTGAATGTTGATGTCTTCATGATGGCTCGCATGGAGCGAAGCTATTATTAAGGCAATCATCAGGAATGAAAAAATCCCGGATGAAAATAGTTTCATACATGATTTTTTATTTCATTTGAGCGATTTAAGGAAAAATCAATATCTTAACATCAGATAACTCCACTTTGGGGATTTCGAACCTTACGGAAACTTCGGATGACTTCCATAGACGTCTATGGAGCCTTACGGAAACTTCGGATGACACCCATAGACGTCTATGGGACCTTACGGAAGTTTCGGATGACACCCATAGACGTCTATGGAACCTTACGGAAACTTCGGATGCCTTCCATAGATGTCTATGGAACCTTACGGAAACTTCGGATGACACCCATAGACGTCTATGGGACCTTACGGAAGTTTCGGATGCCTTCCATAGACGTCTATGGAACCTTACGGAAGTTAT
>CAIWCG010000212.1 GCA_903911135.1 uncultured Bacteroidota bacterium | reverse complement strand
GGTATTTGCAGATTGGGAATACAAGGCAAAGACTCCAGATTCAACCAACTTAATGAATGGGAGCACCCAGTATGCAAAGGTAGTTCCAAAGTACAGCTCTTTCGATATCAGAAGGGTTTATTTTGGTTATGAATATAACTTTGCAGAAAACATGATGGCAGCAGTAACCTTAGCACAAGAAGGAAACAACTTCGATGCTCAAGGAAACAGGTCAATGCTTGTTAAGCACGCTTACTTGAAATGGAAAAACGCTTTTACCGGAACCGATATCGTTTTCGGTCAACAGAATACTCCTGCTTATGCTACCTTGTCAGAAGTAATATACGGCTATCGTTCATCAGAGAAAACTATTCTTGACATGAGAGGCATCACCAAATCAAGTGATATGGGAATTTCCTTGCAAGGACATTATTTAGATGGAAAATTAGGTTATAACCTGATGTATGCCAACAACAACAGTACCGCTCCAGAAAACAACAACTACAAGAAGGTATATTTTGATGTTTATGGCAAATTGATGAACAAGAAAATTATTGTTGATTTGTATGTTGATGATGAATTATCCAACCTGATGCCATTGAATACACAATATACAGCAAAGACACAAAGCAAAATGACCATGAAGGTATTTGCAGCTTATACATCAGAACCATTTACTATCGGGGTAGAATATTTCAATGCTACCTGGAAGAACTATGCATTCAGAAGCGATACGGCAAAAGTTCCTAGCACTTCTTTGAAGGATACCTCGAATGCAGCTCCATCAGGTGTTTCCATTTGGGGTCATGCTAACATCATCAAGGAAAAATTAGGAATATATGCACGATATGACATGTATAATCCTGATTCTAAATATACTTCAGCTCGTTTGTATTCCGGTACTGGTACTTATGGTCATATTACAGAAACATTCTTGAATATCGGCTTGGACTGGACACCAACAAAGAATGTACACATCATGCCAAACATCTGGATGAATGGCTACAAAGAAAATGTTGACAGCAACAACAACAGATTATTCCCAATCCAAAAAGGTATTCAAAGCACTTCCAGTGATATGGACTATCGCATTACCTTATTCTGGAAATTCTAATCATTAGATAATTTCTGCTTAACATTAACTTAACATTGGAATAGGAATTTTGCAGCAGTAAATAATAAATAACAAATTAAAAAAATGAAAAAAGTAATGTCCGTGCTGTTAGCCATAGTTGTAACAGCCAGCTTAAACGCTCAAAAATTAACTATCAAAGGAAGTGACACCTGTTTGCCATTGGTTCAAAAAGAAGTAGAAGGTTACTCTAAGAAAAACCCAAATTCAAGCATCACGGTTATCGGTGGTGGTAGCGGTGTAGGAATTGCAGGATTGATAGATGGATCTGTCAGCGTGGCAATGAGTTCCAGAAGCATTAAAATGGAAGAAAAACAAAAGTTGATGGATGGAGGAAAGACTTTAAAATCAGCCACTATGGGCTTTGATGCATTGGCAGTAGTTGTAAATCCAGCCAATAAGGTTTCTCAACTTACCCGTCAGCAATTGGAAGATATCTTCACCGGTAAAGTAACCAACTGGAAAGAAGTTGGTGGTGATGACATGAAAATTGTTGTTTACTCTAGAGAGTCAAGTTCAGGAACTTATGAATTCATGAAAGAACACGTAATGGCAAAGAAAAATTATGCTGCTACTGTTTTAAGTGCACCAGCTACAGGCGCAATTATTCAGTCCGTATCCCAAACAAAAGGAGCTATCGGTTATGTTGGATTGGCTTATGTTGAAAAGAATGTAAAGGCACTTTCAGTTTCTTTTGATGGAAAGACATTTGTAAAACCTAGCGTTGACAATGCAAAGAATCAAACTTACCCTATCACCCGTCCATTATATTATTACTATGTAAGCACGGTAGAAGCAGATTTAAAACCTTATTTGGATTTTGCTCTTTCAGCCGAAGGACAAAAAATCGTTAAGGAAGTGGGATATGTTCCTGTTAAATAATCTACTTTTGATTTATGTTTATTAATTTATTTGGTTAGTAATTTGAATAAGCAGTTAAAGGATTTTAAAGAAAGATTCATTGAAGGAATATTAATGGTCAGCGGGACTGTAACAACTGTTGCAGTCCTTCTGATTATTATATTTCTCTTCAAAGAAGGTGTCTCGCTTTTTGGAAAAAGCCCCTTGGAAAATAATATTTCCATACTTGTAAATGAAAAGAATCCTTTGACAGCCATTACTGCCGCCCAAATTAAAGATATCTCTGATCAGAAAATAACTAATTGGAAACAAATAGGAGGGGCGGATGACAGTATAATTTTAGTAACCATCAATGAATTGTCAACCTATTATACTGATGATCAACTAGGAGATAATCTTCAATTTGTTCCAGATAAAGTTAATGAATTGGTAGGTAAGACACCAGGTATATTAGGATTGTTTTCAACCAAGAACTTAGGAGACAAGTATACACACAAATACTTATCCATAAAGGATATTACGATAGGTAGCTTTCTATTTGGGAAGCAATGGTTTCCTACCGCCACCCCTGCAGCCCAAATGGGAATACTGCCACTAATCTTAGGAACACTATGGGTTAGTTTTGGGGCAATATTGTTTGCATTGCCAATAGGAATTGCTGCTGCGATTTATTTGGCAGAAATAGCAGGAAAAAGAATGCGAAATACCATTAAGCCAATCATCGAATTATTATCAGGGATACCATCTGTTGTGTTTGGTTTCTTTGGATTGGTTGTCATTGTACCAATTATACAAAAACTTTTTCATTTGGATGTAGGAGAGACCGGGTTAGCAGGAAGCATAGTCCTGGCAATTATGGCATTACCTACAATCATTACCGTATCAGAAGATGCAATGCGAACAACTCCAAGATTGATGAAGGAAGCTAGCTTGGCATTAGGTGCAACCCAATGGCAAACTATTGTAAGAGTCATTATCCCTTATTCTTTTTCAGGAATTAGTGCAGCAGCAATCTTAGGAATTGGAAGAGCTATCGGGGAAACCATGGCAGTTATTTTTGTTACTGGTTCAGCCAATGTAATTCCTCATACACTTCTTCAACCAATGCATACCATCCCTGCAGTAATAGCAGCAGAATTAGGTGAGGTGTCTCAAGGCGGAAGACATTATAAGGCACTGTTTGCATTAGGCTGTGTGCTGTTTATCATGACCTTTATCGTCAACCTTATCGTTCAATACATCTTTTCAAAAAGAAAGCACAATCAAGTTTAATAAGCATATATGGAGTTACCAAAAGATATAGCCAGAAAAAAGAGAAGGAACCAAAGCATTGCATTCTGGATATTAAGATTAATCAGTTTTTCCATTGTAGGTATCTTATTCTCCATACTTGGCTTCATTATAGTTAAAGGAATTGGTGCCATAAGTTGGAAATTCCTTACTTCATGGCCAGAGGATGGCATGACGAAAGGTGGAATATTCCCTTGCATCATTGGAACAATATACCTAATCATTGGAAGTATGATTTTTGCCTTTCCAATCGGCGTATTGTCAGCATTATATATCAATGAGTACTCAAAGAAAGGATGGTTCAAGGATTTCATCAGATTAATGACTGATAATCTTGCAGGGGTACCATCTATAGTTTTTGGCTTGTTCGGGATGTCCTTATTCGTCAATCAGCTACACTTTGGGGCTTCCATTTTGGCGGGATCATTGACTTTGGGCTTATTGGTTCTTCCAATCGTCATTAGGACAACGGAAGAGGCGTTAAAGTCGGTGCCCGACATGTTCAGGCATGGAAGTATGGCCTTGGGAGCCAGCAAATGGCAAACCACCAGCAAGGTTATCCTTCCTATCGCTTACCCGAATGTAATTACAGGCTTGATTCTGTCTATTGGCAGAGTTTCCGGCGAAACAGCACCCATTTTGTTTACGGTAGCAGCCTACAGCCTACCTAAGTTGCCATCCAGCCTAAAGGATCAGGTGATGGCCTTGCCTTATCACCTATATGTGGTGGCCACATCCGGAACTCACGTGGAGGAATCCCGTGGTATGGCTTATGGTACTGCCTTGGTTTTAATAGTATTGGTTTTAATTATAAATTTGCTGGCCAATTGGTTACGAAAGATATTCAGCAAGAAAGTAAAGATGAATTAAGATGCCTAAGATAGAAACTAAAAACATCAATTTGTATTACGGCGATTTCCACGCCTTGAAGGGCATTACCATGTCCATGGAGCCCAAGACGGTTACCGCATTGATTGGTCCTTCCGGTTGCGGCAAATCAACGTATCTTAGAATATTCAATAGGATGAATGATCTGATAGATAACGTCAAGCTTTCGGGTTTTGTGCTGGTGGACGGACAGGATATCTACGAGAAAGGCACCAAAGTGGACGAGCTTAGGAAGAATGTGGGCATGGTCTTCCAGAAACCGAACCCATTCCCCAAGAGCATCTTCGAAAACGTGGCATATGGCATGAAGGTCAATGGAATCAAAGACACAAAATACATCACCCAAAAGGTAGAACAGTCCCTTCAGCAGGCGGCTCTGTGGGATGAGGTCAAGGACAAGCTCAAGAAGTCCGCGTTCGAGTTGTCTGGCGGCCAACAGCAGCGTTTATGCATTGCCCGTGCCTTGGCGGTAGAGCCTTCCATACTTTTGATGGATGAACCCGCTTCGGCGCTCGACCCTTTGTCAACTTCGAAGATAGAAGAGCTCATTTACGAGCTCAAAAAGGAATATACCATCGTGATAGTGACCCACAACATGCAGCAGGCAGGAAGGGTGAGCGACAAGACCGCTTTCTTCTATTTGGGCGAGTTGATTGAGTTCGATGACACCAAGATTGTCTTCACAAACCCAAAGAACACCAAGACCCAGAACTACATCACCGGAAGATTCGGATAAACAACAACTAAACATCACATAATTATGGCACATATAGACGACGAACTCGATCAACTAAAAGTTGACACTCTGGGCATGTGGACTTTGGTCCAGTTGCAGCTCCGCAAGGGCTTGGAGGCACTCACCAAGCTCGACAAAGACCTCGCTCGCGAGATAATCCTCTCCGAACGCAGGGTAAACGCCTATGAAATTAAGCTCGATACGGACTGTGAGAACATTTTCGCCCTCTTCAGCCCTGTGGCCGTCGATTTACGCTTCGTTTTGGCCGTGCTGAAGATCAATACCAACCTGGAACGTATCGGAGACATAGCCGAAGGCATCGCCCGATTTGTGGTGGAGACAGACGACTCCTTCGACACGAAGTTGTTGGAGATTACGGAGCTGTTGCTGATGTATGAAGAGGCAATAGACATGCTCGAGACCTCAAAGAAGGCCTTCGAGATGGAGGACACCAAGATGGCACGCAGCATCTTCAAGAAGGACGAGTATCTCGACAAGATAAACTTCAATGCCAACGAAATAATTGCCAATTACATCCGCCAAAACCTCGATCATACCGAGCAGGCCCTGTACGCCCTGTCCATCATCCGAAAGCTGGAGCGGGTAGGCGACCAGAGCAAAAATATCGCCGAAGAAATCATTTTCTACGTAGAAGCCAAAGTGCTGAAACACAAAACCGAGTAGATAGGTTCTGATAATTCTTTTTTGGAGCCCATATCGGGTTCTCGTCTTGCTGTAGCCTCCTGCCAGCCACCAGCTATCTCTGCCTTACCCCCCAAAAATGCCAACGCACAAAGAGGATAGCCTTGGGCATGTCAGGGCTATGTACCACGGCAGGTAGCTCGTATGAACTTGCTCCCAAAAGGTGGCAAACAAGTCTCAAGAGAAAAGAAATGCACCCAAAAACCTGCCAAGCAGCAGCTGTTTAATAAGAATCAGGTCATAAAACTACCTACACAACACCTGACCTTTGCACTTCTTAGGCTAAAAATATCATTTGGAGTCCCCAACTCATCATTTGGAGTCTCCAACACATCATTCGGAGTCTCCAAGTAACCATTTGGAGACTCCAAGTAACCATTTGGAGTCTCCAACTCATCATTTGGAGACTCCAAGTAACCATTTGGAGACTCCAACTCATCATTTGGAGACTCCGACAAGCTAAATGAGGATTAGAAAGGATTATTTTTAAGCCAGAAGGGATAATCAATACTTAGAAAAACAAATATAACAGCTAGTCTTATAACATTAGTCGCTAATCTTGTCACATTAGCGACTAATGTTATAAGAATAACGCTTGGAGTAACCATTCCAACGCTTGGAGTAGTCATTCCAACGAGTGACAAGCTATTTTCAAGACTTAGACAGGATAAATTGGACATTAAAACCTTGAAACCAAGTCTTAAGAACTTGGAAAAGATGCTTTTTGGAATATTTCAAGACCTAAAGCGTGATGTTCAGGTTCTGTTTTAACTGCTTTTTCTTTTATAATTGCATCCGCTTCGGTGCACTCATAAAAATAAAAGCAACCCTATATATGACAGTATGCAGATGGGGAGGAGGGGCTATCGGTTGGCCAGTTGGGCGATTGTTTGTTCGTCGATGAGGTTCATGCAGTTGAAATGTGTCTTTGGGCATCGTTCGTAGCCGATTTTTGAACAGGGACGGCACTTGAGGTCGTTTACATGGACGATGTGGGAGAGGGTTTCGCACTGGGGCATGTAGGGCGACATGCCGAACTCGGGGATGGTGCTGCCCCAGATGGAAATCAGCTCTTTGCCGAAGGCGGATGCGATGTGCATGAGGCCGGTGTCGTGCGAAATGACTTTTTTTGAGTGGCGGATGATGGAGGCGGATTGGTTTAGGTTGAAACTGCCTGCTGCGTTGAAGATTTTGCTGCCTATGGCGGCAGAAATGGCGTCTCCATTGGCTTTATCCCACTCTCCACCAAGTAACACGATGGGCATTTCGATTCTTTTGCAGATGGAAATGATTTTTTCGACGGGTAGTTTCTTGGTATTGTGCCTGGCGCCGATGACAAAGGCGATGAAGCCCTTGCGATGACATTCGGGGAGGGAATTCAGGGGCACTTCGTCGTGTTTCGGGATGAAATAATCCAATCCCTTGAGGTCGTTTTTCACTTTCAGGCCCTTAACGGTGTCGAAGTAGCGGTCGACGATGTGTTTCTTCGGCAGTTTGTTTATTTTCAAGTTCACCATCATCCATTTCTCGAGGTTGAGCTTATGGAAGGAGTGAAATTTCAGTCCCGTGCGGAACGTGAGGCTCAAAGTGCGGAGGTTATGGTGCAAATCGACGATGTAATCGTATTTTTCAGCTCTAATCTTTGGGGCAATGTTGCTTAAACCTTCTTCGAGGGTAAGAATCTTGTCGATGTAAGGGTTGGAGACCAAAATGGGGTGATAAACTTCCTTGGTTAGGTAGTGAATCTCCGAAAATGGGAGCTGGGTCTTCAGGCAACGCACCACTGGCGTAGTGAGCACGATGTCGCCGATAGAACTGAATCTTATAACGAGTATTTTATGCATCAACTGGTTGAAAACGGCAGATAAAGGGTGTTATTTTGCGCTTCTCAATTGGATATTAAGTTCCTTTAACTGCTCTTCGGCGATAGGAGAAGGCGCATCAATCATCACATCTCTGCCCGAGTTGTTCTTTGGAAAAGCTATGTAGTCGCGGATGGAATCCGAGCCACCAAAAAGGGAACACAAACGGTCGAACCCAAAGGCTATGCCTCCATGTGGCGGTGCCCCGAACTCGAAGGCATTCATCAGGAATCCGAATTGTGCCTGTGCGTCTTCATCGGTGAATCCGAGAATCTGGAACATCTTTTTCTGCAGGTCTTTGTCGTGAATACGGATGGAACCACCGCCCACCTCTACTCCGTTTATCACCATGTCGTATGCATTGGCGCGAACGCTTCCCGGCACATCATTAAGATAAGAAATGTCCTCCGGTTTAGGCGATGTAAACGGGTGATGCATGGCATGCCAGCGTTTGGAGTCTTCATTCCATTCCAAGAGCGGAAAATCCAACACCCACAGCGGGGCATAGGTGTCTTTGTCGCGCAAACCCATCCTGTTTCCCATCTCTAGGCGCAGTTCAGACATTGCTTTCCTGATTCTGTCGGTGTTTCCTGCCAAAACAAGAATCAAATCGCCGGCAGAGGAGTTGAAGGCAGCGCTCCAGTTCTTCAATTCGTCTTCATTGTAGAACTTGTCTACAGAAGACTTCAAGGAACCGTCGGTATTGTGGCGCATGTATATCAAACCGGTAGCACCAAGTTGAGGACGCTTTACGAAGTCGGTCAATTCGTCGAGTTGCTTGCGGGTATAGTCGGCAGCACCTTTCACATTGATGCCGATGATCAGTTCGGCATCGTCAAACACCTTGAAACCCTTGCCTTTTACCAGTTCGTTCATCTCCACGAACTTCATCTCGAAGCGGATGTCCGGTTTATCATTGCCATAATGTTTCATGGCATGGTCGTAGGTCATTCTAGGCAGGTTTTCTATCGTAATACCTTTTACTGTCTTGAAAAGATGCTTTACCAATCCTTCAAACATGTTTAAAATGTCTTCTTGCTGCACAAACGACATCTCGCAGTCTATCTGGGTGAATTCTGGCTGTCGGTCTGCCCGTAAATCCTCATCGCGGAAGCATTTCACCAGTTGGTAATATCTGTCGAAACCCGCTACCATCAATAATTGCTTGAAGGTTTGAGGAGATTGAGGCAAGGCATAGAATTCGCCCTGGTTCATCCTCGAAGGAACAACGAAATCCCTTGCTCCTTCCGGTGTCGACTTGATGAGAACAGGAGTTTCAACTTCAATGAAGGCCTGTCCATCCAAATAAATCCTCGTCTGTTGCGCCATCTTGTGTCTTAGTTCGATATTCTTCCTGATGTTATCTCTTCGCAAGTCAAGGTAACGGTATTTCATGCGTTGTTCTTCGCCGCCGTCGGTATTTTCTTCTATGGTAAACGGAGGCAGCTTGGAAACATTCAGTACTTCTATATCAGTAACTGTTATTTCTATCTCGCCAGTAGGTATCTTCAGGTTCTTGTTGCTTCTTTCTGCAACGATGCCAGTAGCTTTGATTACATATTCACGACCAAAGGATCGGGCCTTGTTGCAAATGTCTGCATTCGTTTCCATGTTAAACACCAGTTGAGTTATTCCATATCGGTCTCGGATATCGATGAATGTCATTCCGCCCAAGTCCCTTGATTTATGAAGCCATCCGCACAAGGTTACTTCTTCATTGATGTCGTTTATGGTGAGTTCTCCGCAGGTTTTTGTTCTATGATTTGTCTTTAGCATGATGTATTTATTATTAGGGATGCGAAAATAGTTATTTATAAGTTATTTTTGTCTGATTAAAAGTTTATTCCATAATTTTGGCGCATGATTTTATCTGTTTTCTCCGACGAACATTTCATGAAAGAGGCCTTAAAGGAGGCCGAAAGGGCATATTCTGAAGGTGAAGTCCCTATCGGGGCGGTCATTGTTTGTGATAATAGGATTATTGCCCGTGGTCATAACCTTACCGAAACATTAAACGATGTAACAGCCCATGCCGAAATGCAGGCAATAACTTCGGCAGCCAATAATCTTGGTGGTAAGTACCTGAACGATTGCTCCTTGTTCGTAACGGTGGAGCCATGCCTCATGTGTGCCGGTGCTTTGTATTGGGCCCAAATGAAACGCGTGGTCTTCGGAGCTTATGATGAAAAGAGAGGATTTCTAACCGTTAAATCACCGGTGCTTCATCCAAAAACAATCTTTACGGGAGGATTATTGGAAAAAGACTGTGCCGAACTGATGATTCGTTTCTTTAAGAAAAAAAGGGATACGGGATATTAAAAATTGATGGCCTCCAATGCCTCTTTCAACAAAGGTTTAGTCAAGAATTTCCTGACATATTTATTTTTGTTAGCCCTATTCAGGTCATTGAAACTTTCGGAAGTGGAGAGCAATATCACCTTACAATTCTTATGAATCTCATCACTTAACTTGTCAAATTCATCAAGAAAACCGAAGCCGTCCATTACTGGCATGATGATATCCAGAAAAATAATTGCTGGAAGTTCTTCTGGAGTGGATTCCATTGATTTTAAATAGTCCAAACCTGCCTGTGCTGACATTTTTGAAACGATAGTTTCTGCAAATGAGGTTTCCCTTACACTTTTTTCGGCAACAAAAATATCCACTTCATTGTCATCTATTACCAATACTTTTTTGTATTTGCATTTATCCATTTTCTATCCCTCCTTATTTGTTCATTAATAACAATTCGTCATTGCAAAGAAACAAAAAAAGATAGAATTTATTACATCAAAAATTGATAGGTCAATTTCGGCCTATCCTGTTCATTAAACCCAGAAGGAGCAATACGATTTTCTTAAGGCATAATCCTGATTGAACTACCAGTTTCACCTATTCCAAATCCAATCCACACCTCATTCCTCATTCCTCATTCCTAATTTTTAATTCCTAATTCCTAATTCCTAATTCTTTTAAGTAGCCTACGGTTTCTTCTCGTCACATCTGCGTCCCGCTATCCGCTGTAGCCGCTGCTCCCC
>CAIWCG010000211.1 GCA_903911135.1 uncultured Bacteroidota bacterium | reverse complement strand
CTTTTCGCCGCAGCCAACTCCTTACTTTCAGCAAGTAAATAAGCGAATTTTACTAAAGTTCAGGCACATTATACTTAAAAACAGGTGTTTTATACGAGAAAGATTTTCGTGGAGGACATGTTTTGTATGGACATGTACACCACCATTATGAACTTGTACACGGCCAATATCAACTTGTACACGACCAGCATCAACCTGTACACGGATAGTATGGTCGTGTATTCAGGTTTGTATGGCCGTGTACACGACCATCATGAACCTGTACACGAGGGATAGAATTTTATGGGTTAAGGACTTTTTACTTTTTTGATGGAAAAGAATAGCTCCAAATTCCTTAGTTTTGGAATCGGGGCTAAGCAAATTGTTGACTGAACTTTACCAAAGTTTCAAACTTTGGTAAAGTTTGTTTAGCTACCTGCCAAAAGCTGTTTCGAAGAAGCTGCCATCGGTCATAGCCCTGACATGCCCAGCTTATCCTGCCATTACGAAGGCCCTTGCCTTTGGCGGCAGATAATCGATAGCTGGCAGGTAGCACCGTGATACGAGAAGTGAACATAGGCTCCTTAAAAAAAAGATGTATTTTAGTTTGAATTGTTTGCTTGATAGCAAAAAAAGGAAGGTGGTTTTAAGCTACCTTAAGCTTGTTCAGGTTGGCTTTCTTGAGCTTTTGTTCGGCGTATGGCATGTCGATGACCAACTCTTTGGTGGATTTATCCGATGGCGTTTCGTACATGGCATCGAGCATGATGGCCTCACAAATGGAGCGCAAACCTCGGGCACCAAGTTTGAATTCCATTGCTTTGTCCACAATGAAATCCAGCACGTCCTTTTGAATCATCAGCTCCACATTTTCCAATTGGAAAAGGCGTTGATACTGCTTGATAAGTGCATTTTTGGGCTCGGTAAGTATCAATCTAAGCGTTTCCTTGTCGAGCGGGTTCAGGTGGGTGACGATAGGCAACCTGCCGATGAGTTCCGGAATCAGGCCAAAGCTCTTCAAATCCTGTGGCGAGATGTATTGGAGCATATTGTTCTTGTCTATCTCTTCCACATCTTTGGTGTTCTTGTATCCTACGGCTGATGTCATCAGTCGTCTTGCAATTTTCTTGTCTATTCCGTCGAAGGCACCACCACAAATGAACAGGATGTTTTGAGTATTGATGGCAATCATCTTTTGCTCCGGATGCTTACGGCCACCTTGTGGCGGCACATTTACTATAGAACCTTCGAGAAGCTTTAACAGCCCTTGCTGAACACCTTCGCCTGAAACATCGCGTGTGATGGAGGCATTGTCGCTTTTCCTTGCAATCTTATCTATCTCATCAATATAAACGATACCTCTTTCTGCTGCCGCCACATCGTAATCGGCTGCCTGAAGAAGGCGAGTAAGGATGCTTTCAACATCTTCTCCTACATATCCGGCTTCGGTAAGCACCGTTGCATCGGCTATGCAAAACGGTACGTTCAGCATCTTGGCAATGCTGCGTGCCAGCAAGGTTTTGCCGGTTCCGGTTTCGCCAACAAGAATGATGTTGCTCTTCTCCAAATCCACATCATCCTGCTTTTTCATCTTATGGGTAATCCTCTTGTAGTGATTATAAACCGCTACGGCAAGTACCTTCTTCGCCTGATCCTGTCCGATTACATATTGGTCAAGAAAAGTTTTTATTTCCTTTGGAATAAGCAAATGCAGCTGCGAGGCAAAGTTGTTTTTGAGCTTATCCGACAACTCCTCGTTCATAATCACTTGCGCTTGGGTAATGCACTGATCGCAAATATGACCATTGATGCCCGCTATCAAAACCAATGTTTCACTCTTGTCTTTTCCACAAAAAGAACATTTGATTTCTTTGATTATTTTACTTGCCATGAGCTTGTTTTAGTTTGATTCTGAATCTTTATACAACAGAGATGATTATTTTGTTCTAACCAATACCTCGTCTATCATTCCATATTCCTTGGCTTCGTCGGCAGTCATCCAATAATCCCTGTCCGAATCTTTCCAAACCTTCTCATAATCCTGTTTTGAGTGCAGGGCAATGATTTCATACAACTCCTTTTTGAGCTTTTGAATTTCCTTTGCCGTTATTTCAATGTCCGACGCCTGTCCTTCGGCACCACCCATGGGCTGATGAATCATAACCCGTGAATGTTTGAGACTTGTTCGTTTGCCATCAGCACCGGCACAAAGTATTACGGCTGCCATAGAGGCCGCCATACCGGTACAAATGGTCGCTACATCAGGAGCAATGTACTGCATGGTATCATAAATGCCCAATCCGGCATAAACTGAACCACCCGGACTGTTCAAATAGATCTGGATGTCCTTTTTGGAATCTACGCTCTCCAAGAAAAGCAATTGTGCCTGTATGATATTGGCCACATAGTCATTTATCGGCACGCCAAGGAAAATGATACGGTCCATCATCAACCGCGAAAACACATCCATGGTAGCAATGTTCAACTGTCTTTCCTCAATGATGGTAGGAGAGATGTAATCATTCGAAATTCCAATGTATTTATCCAGCACATTACTGTTTATTCCTCTATGTTTAACCGCAAATTTGCGGAATTCATCGTTGTATATCATGATCTTGTTATTTTTTAATTATTAATGATTGTGTTTATTCTTCCTCATCGTCTCCAGATAGGTCATCTTGCTGAAGAACAGGTCCGCAGGAACAGATTGTTGCTCCGTCTTCACCAGTTGTCCCATCGCATCAACCGTTTTCATCTCCATCAGTCTGCTTTGAATCTGCTCCACGTTTTTCTTTTCCTTGATGAAGTTTGGCCAATGTTCACTTAAACTGCGGTCATCCGACGGCATGTTTTGATTGTCCAATGTTTGAGACAATAAATAAACCCCCATCTGCATGAATTCTTCATCCTTGATGTCAAAATTGTATCGCGCATCCAAGGCCCGTTCTATATATTCCCATTTAAACGATTTTGTAAGCTTTTCATAATCCTCCTCACTTATCTGCATTTCCGCTTCCTCGCCTTTTTCATCCTTATAGGTAAAATATTTCCTGATGAACTCATCTGGCAACGAAGGGTTGAGCTTTTGTATCATATATTCCTTCAGGTCATGAGCCATCTGGCTTCTAGTATACTGCTCATAGGTATATTGAATGTTCTGCTTGATGTTTTCTCTGAATGCCTCCATACCCTCAAGCTTCCCTTCGCCATAAACCCTGTCGAAAAGAGCCTGATCAACCTCCGGAAGCTCTATCCTGGTTATCTCATTGATCACATATTTGAACTTCCCGCTCATATCAGCCACCTCTTCCTTCTTTATGTTTAAGGTATGGGCAATGTCAGTTTCGTTCTTGATCGCTTTCTTGATGTCGAAAACCACTTCCTCATCCTTCTTCTTCCCAATGAATTTCGCCTTCTCCTTATCATCAGAAAAAACTTCCAACGACAACAAACCCCTGCTCTTTATGCCACCCTCTATCTCCTTGCCTTTGCCATCCACCTGTATCAATTCGCCAAAAGTATAATCCATTTCGCCCACTTCATCCGGTTTGGCATAGTTAGAATAGCGGCGTTGCAGCTTCTTCACCTCATCATCCACCATAGCCTCCGTTATATCAACGGTATAAACCGGAACCACCTCATCATAGCTCACATCCAAGCTAACTTCGGGCGCTATTGCTATCTCATAATCAAATTCCAAGCTCTTGTCGAGGCTCCAATCATCCCCCAAATCATAATTCTCCTTGGTAGGGATAAAATTTCCTATCAATGTCAATTTTTCTTCCTTTACATAATTTTCCATGCTGTCCTTCACCAACTTGTCAAGCACATCATAGAGCACATATTTGCCATAGTTCTTGCGGATAAGCCCCATAGGAGCATGCCCTTTTCTGAATCCGTCAACTACCATGTTGCGTTGGCGTTCCTTCATTCCCTTTTCAACCGTTGCCTTGTAATCCTCGGGAGTGATGATTACCTTTATCGACTTCATCTGCTTCCCGATCTCTTCCGTTAAAATCTCCATGTTCGTTTCTATTTTCTTTGTGTGCGGATGAAGGGACTCGAACCCCCACGCCTTACGGCACCAGATCCTAAGTCTGGCTCGGCTACCAATTACGACACATCCGCTTTTGTTTTTGAGCCCGCAAATGTAATAAATTTAATTGACATCATTCCACCCAATCGCATTTGCACCCATACCGTATATTTATGCACCCGTTTTTTAACCCTCCGCATTTTATTTTTATGGCGCCAAGAGCAGCTATAAACATAATATGCCCTTTTCATGATACTCCATGTCATTGATGTTCTCATTCCAATCTTTTTGTTACTTTTGCCAAGTCAATATTTCTCCAGGAAATTTGCATCAAGTAAAACTAACGGTTTTCATCCTGCAATCTTCGACACCGCTTCTCCCGAAGATGATTCTTTAAAACCCTATAGATACTACAGCGACTACCGTTTGACGGCGTTTCAGAAACGCATGGTCAGTAAAAAAATAGTATGTGTAAATTTAAAAATCATTAAACATGTCAAAAGTAGAAGTAGAAGAAAATGTTCCCGACGAAGTGAAATTATTCAAAAAACTCAAAGCCCAGATAGACCTCGATGCAGGCACCGGCCCACTCCAACCCCTCATAGACGAAGAAGATGTGGATGTGGATGCCCTCGATGCACTTGCCGACAGCGCCTTGGTACACCACGGAAAGGCCGATGACTATAAGGTAACCGCCGATATAGCCCACAAGGAATTCTTAAGGAAATTCGAACCCTCCTGGACGAAAATAGTGGAGGCCGGACAAGTATTGAAAAGCCAAAATCCGAGCAATGTATCAAACATAGAAGCATGGGGATATGATGTGGTGGGCGGCAAAGCCATCAATCTGGAATTGACCATTGCCGATAAGTTCACTTTAGCAAAAAAAGTGTGGGACAAAGACGCCACCTTCGCCCCAGGCCTAAGTCCATTGACCTTTTGGAAAACCGAAAACAACATCGTAGGCGCCGATGAACTTGCAAACATAGCCGATGCAAAGGTAGATCATGAACTCTTCAAACATAAAACCATCGACTCGGGCCTAGAATTGCAAATGCGAAATACCGACATGGAAGATGTACGAATATTCACCGTCCAAGCAGGCCAGTCGCTCAAACGCACCTTCTCGAAAAACCCCCGAAAGATGGAACTATATGGCTTCGACCTCACCTATCACATCTCCGAACCAAAGTTAAGAACCAGTACCCTATTGCCTCTTGAGCAAATGAAATTAAAAGGATGTGTAATAGGCGAAGTAGTGGAAAATACCACCGGAGGAAGCATTAAATTAGTCAAAGGAAAAGACCCGTTAGGCGCAGGAATAATCATTTTAGCAGGACAGAAATTCACCTTACTTGCTGGTTACAGCACTTCGTGGATAATTAATCTATCCGTAGACATTACTGCTAAGGTTTCCTATTTTTATCATTTATAAGTTCATTTATAAGGTATTATTATACATTTAACGCCTGTTATTATCCTTAAAAAAGATATTAACAGGCTTTATTCTTGCAAAAATCCGTGTAACATTTTGCCTTTTCCGTGTAACATTTCGGCTTTTCCGTGTACTATTTGGCTTTTTCCGTGTACTATTTTGCCTTATCCATGTACTATTTTGCCTTATCCATGTACTATTTCATGAATAATAAGTAAGGAATAATCTTACCCGTTCAAAACCGTTTTATTCTTTAATGATCATCCAAGAATAAATCAGACTCAAATGATTTTAAATTGTAAAGGAATAGGTGAATGTGTAAGAGGAGATAATAAAACAGCTATGGGGCATTTATGGACTTTGAAGGGAGATAAGCCAAAACAAAAGGAGCAGCAGTAAATATTCTTTCAATAGCTAATATAAGATAAATTTACTTTGTTCATTATCTTTTATTTTTAGATAAATGATTTCGAACTAATACTCTTCTTTTAGAATGAGGTATGTTGTCATTCGGGGTCGGTGAAGCATCTTAACTGCTTATCACTCCCCAAAAATCTGTTCTCTGTTTTGGGGTTCGCCTCCTTGGTGCGTTCTTTTGCCAAACATGAGACGGCAGAGATAATAAAATAGGGGAATGGAAATGGGGAAGTGCAGGAATTATTCTGAACTTGCATCGAATGCCATCAAATCATTCGCAATCTTTCTGTCGTTTGATAATCTTGGAAGCTTGTTTTGGCCGCCAAGTTTGCCTTTCGCCTTCATGTAATTGATGAAAGCATTGGGTTTTACAGCCCTTATTTTCAAAGGTTGAAGGATTTTACCGGCAATCAAATCTTGGTAATAGATATTTTGTTTCTGTAACGATTCATCAATGCAGTTGCGGAAATATTCCATATCGTTTGGCTCCCTTCCGAACTCGATAAACCACTCATGATAGGGCAATCCTTCTGCCGGACTAACCTCCGGAGCCACCGTAAACTCAATGATTTCAGCCATTTGTTTGGAGCAGGCAAACTGCAAGGCCTTCTCCACCTCTTCGGCTATCACATGCTCGCCAAAAGCGGAAATGAAATGGGAAATTCTTCCCGTCACCACTATTTTATAAGGATTTGTTGAGACAAATTTAACCGTGTCGCCGATGCTGTATCCCCACAATCCGGCATTGGTGTTCATTATCAAAGCGTAGTTTACACCCACCTGAACATCCTCCAAATTAATACGGGTAGGATGCTCATTGAAATACTCATCAGCAGGGATGAATTCATAATAAATTCCGGAGTTCAAAATCAACAGCAAGCCTTCCTCATGCTGTCTGTTCTGATAGGCTATAAATCCTTCCGATGCAGGGTAAAGCTCTATGGAATCAACCTTTCTGCCTATGCTGCTCTCCAGTTTATTCCTGTATGGTTCATAGTTTACACCACCATAAACGAACAATGAAAAGTCAGGAAAAGCATCACCCACTTGCTTGCCGGTTTTCTTGATGATCTTGTCGAAATACATCTGCACCCACGGAGGAATACCGCTAATCAAGGTCATGTTTTTATCGAAAGTTTCCTCCACTATGGCATCCACTTTATGCTCCCAATCTTCGATGCAGTTGGTTGTATAGCTGGGCATCTGGTTTTTTCTCAAATATCCGGGAACATGATGGTTTACTATGCCCGATAATCTGCCTGTAGGTATACCACCCAACATATCCAGTTCTGGACTGCCACTAAGGAAAATAAGCTTGCCGTCAACAAAATTGCTGCGCCTGGTTTCGGCAATATAAAGCAACAATGCATTTCGGGCGGAATTGATGTGGTTGGGGATGCTTTCCTTGGTGATGGGAATATATTTCACCCCAGAAGTAGTGCCCGAAGTCTTGGATAAATAGATGGGTTTTCCCTTCCAGAGAATATCCTTTTCGCCATTTTTTATCCTTTCTATATAAGGCTTGATGTCTTCATAGGTAACGATGGGCACGGCCCTCTTGAAGTCATCATAATTCTTGATGGAACTGAAGGAATGTTTCTTGCCGAAAACGGTGTTTCTTCCATTTTCAATCAAGTCATCAAAGACATTTTGTTGCGTTATGAAGGGCTTGGAACTCCACTTGTCAGTGGCTTTTGCCACCCACTTGCTGAATGGCAAACTGATGAAGGATTTAAGTCCCATGAAGGACAAATTTTGTTGATTTATGTAAGTTTTATTTCTTCATCCGAAGAGTTGAAGAAATGATATTCCATGAAATGATATGCCGGGTCAGGAATTACTTTCACCCATTTTTTATAATCGATAAACCATTTCACCCTTATCGAAATTATTCCTTTGGTCAAGTATGCATAGATGTATGGGCTTACCCGCAACTTGATGGCTTTTTCACCTTGCTCTTTCAGCAGATATTTCAAATTATTAACAAGGTCATCAATGAACAAAACGCTTGCCTTTATTTCACCGGTTCCATCACATACCGGGCATTTCTCAACTGTTACGATGTTCATTTCAGGTCTTACCCGCTGCCTGGTTATTTGTACCAGCCCGAATTTGCTTGGAGGCAGGATATTGTGTTTAGCCCTATCCTTTTTCATCTCTTCCTTTATCTTTTCATAAAGGATTTTTCGGTTGGCTGCATTTCGTTGATCAATGAAATCTATGACGATGATTCCACCCATATCTCGCAAACGCAGTTGCCTTGCCACTTCTCGTGCTGCCTCCAGATTTACCGCCAAAGCATTTTCTTCCTGATTGACATCTGCCTTGCTTCTTAAGCCGCTGTTTACATCAATTACATGAAGCGCTTCGGTGTGTTCTATTACCAAATAGGCACCACCAGGAAGATTTACGGTCCTGCCGAATCCCGACTTTATTTGTTTGCCAATGCCAAAATGTTCGAAGATGTTTTCTTTCCCTCTATAGAGCTTGACGATATTTTCATGTTCAGGGGCAATTGATCGCAGATAGGTCTTTATTTCCTCATACAAACCGTGATCATTTACATGGATATTCTGAAAATTCGGATTCAATAAATCCCTTAAAATTGTAGAAGTCCTGTTAAGTTCACCAAGTAGTTTTTGTGGCGGTTTGGCTGTTAGCAACTGTTCATGCAAACTCTTCCATTTCGCCATCATGTCATGTAAATCACGCTCCAGTTCTGCAACCTTCTTTCCTACAGCAGCAGTACGGATTATCAAACCAAAGTTCTTTGGCTTGATGCTCAGCATCAATTTCTTTAATCTCGTCCTTTCTTCCGAACTCTTGATTTTTTGAGATAAAGAAACAGAATCTTCAAATGGAACCAAAACCATATATCTTCCTGCAAGGGAAATTTCAGTGCTTATCCTTGGTCCTTTTGTAGAAATAGGTTCCTTCGCTACCTGAACCATTACCCATTGATTTGCAGTTAAAATATTGCTTATTTTTCCGGTCTTTTCGATTTCTTTTTCAATAGTAAAATTTGACAAGAGATGATCTGGATTTTTTCCTGTAGAAGTGTTTTTGGTAAAATTAATTACCGATAAAACTTGAGGACCCAAATCCAAGTAATGAAGAAATGCATCCCGTTCATAGCCAACATCAACAAATGCCGCACTAAGACCAGGGATAATTTTCCTTACCCGACCCAAATAAATATCGCCTACTGAAAAACTTTGATCTTCTTTTTCATTGTTTAATTCGACTAATTTACCATCCTCCACTAAGGCGATGGTAACTTCTGTGGAAGTCGAATTTATTATAAGTTCGTTATTCACTTTTGAAATAAAAAGAGCAATGATTTATAGAATTTAGTTAAATATACACAGACGATACAATAGATGAAACAACCGGATTTTTCCGGTTGTTTCATCTACCATATTATTGTGTTTTTAATCAGCAAAAAAATATTTACATTTTTTGAAAATCATAAATAAATTATGCTGAAAGACAAACCTATTTCTTCTTATGTCTATTCTTTCTAAGGCGTTTTTTACGCTTGTGCGTAGCCATTTTATGTCTTTTTCTTTTTTTTCCGCTTGGCATATTTTTAAATTTTTATTAATTAATTTGTTCTTTTGAACTTTTTATTTGCTTGATATAATTTTCTACTTGAGTTATTTTTAAAGTATCTTTTAGAAAACTTTTGAATTTCTCAAAATTGACAATTGCTTTTTCTTTGTCACCCTTTTTTAAATACACATTTCCAATATAACTATATACTTCAGTGTTTTTTGGATTAATGGTTAATACAGTATCGAATCTTGCAAGTGCTTTCTCGAATTGGCCTGATTTTACAGCTAGAAAGCCAAGATTCAATTGGGCCATTTCATGTTTTGGATTTACTGCCAACACTTCCCTTAATAAACTAATTCCTTGCATTGGGTTACTTGTTCCTTCGGTATAACACACACCTAAATCAGTTTTAGCATCTAAATTTTTTGGATTTATTTCAAGTACCTTGGAATAACACATGATCGCCTTTTCAACACATGCCTTGAGCTCCATCGAGTCATTCGCAACTCTGAATGCATCGAAATAATGGTCTCCTGTATTCATCCAGTTCTTTTCAGTTGGCTGCTCAACGGCTAATTTTTCTTTGTAATAGCCGGCTAATGCAGGCATATTGGCATGTTCAAATATCTTAACGATTGAATCCAAGTTGCTTTTGTCTTTCCCAACACTTGCTGCGAAGTTTTTTACTTTATTCATTTCATCTTCGGGCAAGGTAGTTTTCGCTTTATTCAATAAATCTTCAAAACTAAATTCAACAGCCTTTTCAGGAACTACCGCATCTTTTGCTGTAGACACCTGTCTAGGAGCCAAATATATCAATGCAGTTAATATCACTGTAAATATAATTAGGAAATATTGATTTTTCGAAAACGATGACATTAATTAAAGTCTCTTCTTATTTGAAGCTTTTACCTTGTCGCCAAAAGATTTTGATGCCTTCCATGTAGGTACAAATCTTTCAGGTACTATAACAGTCAAACCTTTGGTAATGTTTCTCCCGATTTTTCCTTTCCTTCTCTTTACTATGAAACTGCCAAATCCTCTTAAATAAACATTTTCTCCGTTGATCATAGTTTGTTTAATCACATTAAATGTTGATTCAACGATCTCTGTTACTACGACTTTTTCTATGCCGGTTTTTTGCGAAAGTGCGTTGATCAACTTTTGCTTTGTCATGCTAACTTTATTCATATTAAAATACCTTTTATTGTTAATAAATTAAATTTGAGGGCTGCAAAGATAGAATTTTATTGGGAAACTAAAAAATAGAATTGGTTTTGAAGCTTATTTTATATTAAAATAGTTAATTTGCGATATGGGTTTCAGCGACATTATCATGGATTGGTATAGTATCAATAAACGGGATTTGCCTTGGAGGAATAGCCATGATGCCTATAAAATATGGCTATCAGAAGTTATTTTGCAGCAAACCAGGGTAGAGCAAGGAATGCCATACTATGAAAAATTTGTAGCCAATTTCCCTACTGTCTTTGATTTGGCTGCTGCCCATGAAGATACTGTTTTGAAACTCTGGCAAGGTCTTGGTTATTATTCCAGGGCAAGAAATCTTCACCATACTGCAAAAATTATCGTCAAGGAGCATCAAGGTATTTTTCCAGATAGCTTTGAAGAGCTGCTTAAGCTGAAAGGTGTCGGAACTTATACTGCCGCTGCCATCGCCTCCTTTGCTTTTGATGTGGTGGTGCCGGTTGTGGATGGCAATGTCTTTCGATTGCTGTCGAGATATTTCGGCATTGAAACGGCCATAGATTCTCATACTGGTAAAAAGGTCTTCAACGAGCTGGCAAAGGAACTTATGGACCAAAGGAATCCCGCAATCTATAACCAGGCCATCATGGAATTCGGCAGTTTGATGTGCAAACCTGCCAATCCTAACTGTGAAATCTGCCCCTTGAATCAAAGTTGTGTGGCCTTGAAAACCGATGCCGTAAACAAATTGCCCTACAAGGCGAAAACCACCGCCGTGAGGCACCGTTTTTTCAGCTATATATATATAAGGTATAAAAATCGGTTCGTGATGATGAAAAGAACCGGCAACGACATCTGGAAAAATCTCTACCAGTTTCCCATGATTGAGACAAAAAAGGCCATGACACCGAAAAAAATCATGAAAGATGCAATCTGGACCGATTTGTTTAAAAATGAACACTATCAAATTGTCAACGTGAGCCAAGAGGAGCTCCATAAATTGTCGCATCAAACCATCCATGCCATTTTTTATGAGGTGACGGTGGAAAAGGCCTTAGATTTGGACAACGAATATTTTTGGGTCAGCGCCAAGCACCACCACCAATATGCCGTGCCCAAGCTGATGGAGAATTTTTTGGCCGACAAATAATCCGTTTTCGACCGAAATGCCCACATTCCACCTTCCCGATTTATAATTTATAATTCAACATTTATAATTTCTATTTGGAGCCTACGTCCTCTTCTCGTCCCATCTGCGTCCCGCTATCCGCTGTAGCCGCTGCATCATCATTACCGAAACAAAGCAGCGGGCTGCCGCTACTATCGGGGCTATGCTTCGACGGCAGGTAGCTTCGAAACATCTTTTTATTGGAACAATTCCCATCAAAACTTCAATTCTACCTATCGGCAGCGACTTGCTACCTATCGGTAGCGACCTGCTACCTATCGGTAGCGACTTGCTACCTACCGGTAGCGACTTGCTACCTATCGGTAGCGACTTGCTACCTATCGGCAGCGACCTGCTACCTATCGGTAGCGACCTGCTACCTATCGGTAGCGGCTTGCTACCGATAGGTAGAATCGTTCCAATAATTATATGAAAACATTGATAAACAATCAATTAGCCTGTTTTCATCTGCTGAAGTTAAATTTCGGAGATAGATTTTGACCATTTTAGCGAGTCGCATCTGAAAAGTTTGCTGTAAAGTTTATTCGTAGCCTCGGGCGAGGGAGTGTAGTGGCGCCGATAGGCGGTTCTTTGCCGCCTTTATCTTGCGTTTGTTGGTGGCGGCAAAAACGGAGCGTAGCGAACCCACGCAACACCCCGACCCCTTTCAGCAGCCTTTTCTCCCTTGGCTGCTGAAAGGGGGCGCCCCCAAAAGAAAAAATGAATGGTTATCAGTATAACCAATTTATATATATTTGCATCCATGAAAAATATCCTAAAATACCTTCTTGTCCTCGCCGTGTGCAGCAGCCTCTTCTCGTGTAAAAACGATTTGCAGGTGAACGCCCCCTGGAAAGAATCGATGATAGTCTATGGCTTGCTGAACCCTCATGACAGTGTTCAATATCTCCGTATAAACAAGGCTTTCTTGGGCCCCGGAAACGAAATGTCGTATGCCAAAATAGCGGATTCAATAAATTATCCTGCCGGTGTGCTCACCATTTTACTCCAGAAATATACCAACGGAACGGCTGTGGGTGCACCCATACATTTGATTCGCGACAACAGTATGCCGAAAGACCCTGGCACCTTTGCAAACGATTCGAATGTGCTGTATAAAACGCCTGTCAATACCGTCATCGATCAAAACAGCCAGTATGTGCTGACCGTCAAGAATTCGGAATCGGGCAACACCGTTACCAGTCAAACATCCATCGTTCACGACATTCTTCCCATCACCCCGAATAGAAATAATGCCACCATCAACTGGATTCAGTCTACTCCTATCCGTGTGAAATGGTACACCGCCCAAAATGGAAAGGTATATAATCTCGTTATCCGTATTCATTATGATGAAATGTTGCCTTCCACAGGCACCTTTGTTCCCAAAACTTTGGATTGGTCTTTCGGCAACATGCAGTCATTGGATACTTTAGGTTATAATCTTAATCCTGGCGAAGCCTTGGAGCAGGATATCAGCGGAGATGAGTTTTATCTTTTCTTGGCCAATCGTTTGCAACCCATACCAGGAGGTAGCCGTCATTTGGATTCATTGGATTATATCTGGACTGTGGGTTCTATGGACTTGAACACTTATATTCAGGTTTACCAGCCTTCCATAGGCATCGTTCAAGAGAAACCGGAGTTTACAAACATCAATGGTGGCATCGGAATCTTCTCGAGCAGGAATACCTATATGCTTCATGGAATGATGCTTAGTCAATTATCTAAGGATTCCTTGATGAGTGGTCCCATCACCGGGCATTTGGGTTTTCAATAATAAAGTTCCTACTTTAACTTCACTTCAAAATAGTTATTACTCGGCTGATGGACTGACAATAGTGTCTTATTAGCACATCTTGCACAATTTTGTCATCCTTTTGCCATTTTTGTTATTGGTTTTTGACAGATTTATTTGCCTGATAGTAAATATCTATGACAAATTTGCTCATTGTCGTCTTGGCATAATCATTGAAAACGGGGTAGGAAAATAATTAAAAATAAATAACATGAGAAAAGTAATTGGAATAGATTTAGGAACCACCAACTCTTGCGTTTCCGTAATGGAAGGTAATGAGCCAGTAGTAATTCCTAACAGCGAAGGGAAAAGAACCACCCCTTCTATCGTAGCTTTTATAGATAATGGCGAACGAAAAGTGGGTGATCCTGCAAAACGGCAGGCTATAACAAATGCCAAAAACACCGTTTTCTCCATCAAACGATTCATGGGAGAAACTTTTGATCAAGTCACCAAAGAAACTTCTAGGGTGCCTTATCAAGTGGTAAGAGGTGACAACAGCACACCTCGTGTAAAAATTGCCGATAGGTTATATACTCCTCAAGAAATTTCTGCCATGGTTCTTCAGAAAATGAAAAAGACTGCAGAAGATTATCTTGGCGGTGAAGTTACCGAAGCGGTTATCACGGTGCCTGCTTATTTTAACGATTCACAGCGCCAGGCTACTAAAGAAGCTGGAGAAATTGCCGGTCTTAAGGTTTTAAGAATCATCAACGAGCCTACTGCAGCTGCTTTGGCTTATGGCTTGGACAAGAAACATAAGGACGAGAAAATTGCTGTATTCGATTTGGGTGGAGGGACATTTGATATTTCCATCCTTGAATTGGGTGATGGCGTATTCGAAGTAAAATCTACCAATGGTGATACCCATCTTGGTGGCGACGATTTCGACCAGGTCATCATCGATTGGTTGGCAGAAGAATTCAAGAAAGATGAAGGCCTCGACTTAAAGAAAGACCCGATGGCTCTTCAACGTTTGAAGGAAGCTGCAGAAAAAGCCAAAATTGAATTGTCAAGTTCTGCAACTACTGAAATAAATTTACCATACATCATGCCGGTGGATGGAATTCCAAAACACTTGGTAAAACAATTGTCTCGTGCCAAGTTCGAACAGTTGGCTGATAAATTGATTCAAGCCACATTGGAACCTTGCAAGAAAGCATTGTCTGATGCAGGTTTATCAGTAAGCCAGATTGATGAAGTGATATTGGTCGGTGGTTCTACTCGAATGCCAGCTATTCAAGAATTGGTAGAGAAATTCTTCGGCAAAGCCCCACATAAAGGAGTTAATCCTGATGAAGTGGTTGCCGTTGGTGCGGCCATACAAGGTGCTGTGTTGACAGGTGAAGTGACCGATGTTTTGTTGTTGGATGTCACTCCTCTATCATTGGGCATCGAAACCATGGGTGGCGTGATGACCAAACTCATCGAATCGAACACTACTATTCCTACCAAGAAAAGCGAAGTATTCAGCACTGCCTCCGATAATCAGCCTTCCGTTGAAATTCATATTCTGCAGGGCGAACGGCCTATGGCTGCCGGAAACAGGACGATTGGCCGTTTCCATCTTGATGGCATTCCACCTTCTCCTCGAGGCATTCCTCAAATCGAAGTTATCTTCGATATCGATGCCAACGGAATCTTGAATGTAACCGCAAAGGATAAGGCCACTGGCAAATCTCAAAACATCAGGATTGAAGCTTCTTCCGGTTTGTCTGACGAAGAAATCAAGAAGATGAAAGCCGAAGCCGAAGCTAATGCCGAAGCCGACAAGAAAGCCAAGGAAGAGGTAGAGAAACTCAATGCTGCCGATGCTCAAATCTTCAATTCTGAAAAACAATTGAAGGAATATGGCGAAAAGATTTCGCACGATAAGAAAGAGGCCATCCAACTGGCTTTGAATAACTTGAAAGAAGCACATCAGAACAAGGATTTGGCAGGCATAGAAAAATGCTTGGAAGCCTTGAACAACGCTTGGAATGCCGCTTCCGAAGAGATGTATAAAGCCACTCAAGAAGCCGCTGCTCAAGGCCAACCGAATGCCGGTGCCGATGGAGGTCATGCCCACAATGGCGAACCGAAAAAGGATGGCGAAGTGACCGATGTGGACTTCGAAGAGGTGAAGGACGAAAAGAAATAAGGGTTTGTAAAATTTTTCATGAGAAAGCTCCGAAGAAGAAATTCTTCGGGGCTTTTCTTTTGCATTTCTTTTTTTGGAGCCTATGTTTTCTTCTCGTTCCATGCACGTCCTGCCAGCCATCAGTTATCTCTTCCATACCCCCCAAGAATGCCTCCGCACAAGAGGATAACCTTGGGCATGTCAGGGCTATGATTGATGGCAGCTACTTCGAAATGGCTTTCATCAGAAAATGTATAAAAGATGATCCGCATTAAAATTGAAAACACGGATAACCTTGAAACCCAAATTACGGAATTGAAAATCAAAACCTTCCAAAATAAAGCCCTTTGCAGCCATGATAAAGGTTATAGATGCCACAATAAAGGTCAATGCTGTCATGATATTGGTCAATGTCGCCGTGATAATACCCTTAGCGTTCACCATATTGCCCTTAGCCGTCACGATAAAGGTTATAATCGTCACGATAAAGGTTATAATCGTCACGATAAAGGTTATAATCGTCGCAATAAAGGTTATTATCGTCACGATAATGACCTTAGCGATGACCGCAACAGTCTCTCTAAAAGCCATAGTATTCTATATAATCATCTAATTATCAACCAAATTAAGAAATTTGAGCTCAAAAAATGGAAAGGAACTTCTAAGAAAGCATATGCAAAATGCAATGCATTAAAATTTTACGAAAACACGAGTGCAAACTCATAAAAGTAAATAAAAAAAGCAGGTAGAAAACTAATTCTACCTGCCTTTAAACTAATTTGTTCTTTCGTTAATAAACGATTTTGCTGGTCAATTTTTTCTTGCCGTTATTGACGGTAATCAAATAAACGCCTTGAGCAATCTTGTCGGCATTGAATTGGAAATAATTGTTTCCAGGAACAGTATTTACTTCCGTATCCATAAGTTTGGTTCCAAGTATATTATAAATTGAAACGATCACTTTTTCGTTCGAGTCATCATTTAAATTAACGTTGATGATTTCGTTTCCATCCACATAGGTGTTGATGATTTCGAACCCTTTTTCGCCTACCACAACAGGAACCAAACTCGACTTGGTAGTATTGCCATTGTAGTCGAATTGAGTCAATTGATAATAGGAAGTTCCGAAATATGGGTTTTTGTCTTCGGCATAATAATGACTGTTGTAGTTCGTGTTTCCATTGCCTTTCACCCATGCTACAAAATCAAAATTCTCTTGGTTGATGGTTTTCTCAACAGTGAAATGATCGTTATTTATTTCAGAAGCGGTGTTCCAATTCAAATCAACCGTCTTGCCATTATAGTTGGCTGTAAAGGCAGTCAACTCAACTGGCATTGGAGACCCAGACCTGGAAAGCGTCCATGGTGAGAATTGTGAAACCCCGGTTACAGTAACGGTCCTGTTTCCCTGACTACTTGATTGTCCACCGATGGCTGCTGGTTGTACCCAACCATTGTTTGAAGAATTATATCGTTGCGCCGTCATTGACGCATTTCCATTTGCTGGTAATTCATTGGCTCCATAAGTAAATGTAACGGTTGCTGTTGGGTTAGCACCTGTAACATCGATTTGCCAGAAACGGTTGACGATGTTAGCGCTGTCATTTACACCAGCAAGATTCCTGATATGAACAACATTTGTAGGGGTAGATGGATAAGGGAGATGTGCTGTGGTACTGGTGGTAGGTGCATAAGTGGCGATCTTTACGAAATATCTGTGAGATACGGCATCGGTTCCTTGAAAAGTAAATGGATTATAATTTAATGTGTTTCCATATCTCTTTCCAAATGGATATATATGGGAGTAGCTAGCATTGGTGGAACTGTTGGTAAACCACCTGACGGCAGATGCATTCGATGAATTCTCGGAATAGATAAAACCTCCAACCTGCCTTTGGATGGCTCCAATTGAGGTGTTGTTATTATTAAAATTGCTAAGCGTATCATATATTGTCAAGAGGTTTCCATTTAGGTTCAGTACTCCTATACCTAAATATAAAACCCCCATCGAATCGATAGTTGCAGGCAAATCCAAGATTAAAGAATCGTAATGGGAGGTAGGGTTGATGCTGATATTGTTAAAAGCAACAACTGAATCCTTTATTCTGAACGGTCTTGCAGAAGAAACATTATCACCAAATTGGAATATGCTGCTATAGCTTGGATTGTCAACAATAATTTTTGTTCCAGTACCGGCTACAATATTTACGTCTTCACCTGTTCCGCCGTTAGGTGAATGGAAAACGATAACACCATCGATTACCTGCATTTTTGAAGTTGCATCGACATGGAAAGTAGCGTAAGTATTATCGGTAAATGAATTGGCTGCTAGTGTGATGGTGCTTTGAACACCGGTATTAGTATAGTAATCGTAATCATTGAATTTAAATGTACCCCCACTTACAGCAGTTAATTTCCCTGCAATTGCAAGGTCACCACCAAGGATTTCGGTAAGTGCGGAAGTGCCGGAAGTAATGAATGAATTATTGGCAGATGTTCCTATAGAGATATTTGAAGAATAGGTTGTCATTCTAAATAAGCCCTGATTGGTAATAGTGTAGTTTCCAGGAGTAACTGTTCCACCATTCAATTCCAAACCAGAGGTTGATGGAATGGTAGGAGCAGATGTAAATTGAACAACAGAAGATGGTTCAGAGATGCGGAAAAGGCCATTGATTAGAGAAAGATTGCCATTCATTGTAACCGTGGTTGGATAAAAATTACCACCAACATTCTCTAATACAGTAGTTGTATCAGAACCTCTATTAACGGTAATATTATGAAAAGTGGTAGGTATAGCTCCATTGATGAATTGAATAGGTGTATTTCCTTTAAAGGTTACTGTGCTGTTATTTGGAACGAATGCAGAACTCGTGCCATTAATTCCATTCACCCAATCACCCCAAACATCTAAATTATAAGTTCCATTAATGGTAAACGTTTCTCCGTCACCATATATGTTAATATTATTACAAACTGCTCCACTTGCATTAATCACAGGCATGTTCATGTTATACGATGGAGTGTTTATTGCTAATGCAGCATCTATAACAGCATCAGTCGTAGAAGTAGGAATTGCTCCGCACCAGTTAACAGCCTTGAACCAATCATTGTCGTGACCACCAACCCATTGGCCTGAGACTCCACCAATTATATAAATCGTTTGTGATACCCAAGAAGTATATGAATTACAAGCAGAATTATATGCTCGTACTCTTATAGTATAAATACCAGAATTACTTCCCATATAAATAACAACAGAATCCGAATTGGTATTATAACTGAATCCGGCTCCGGTGATATTTGATATATCCCATTGATAACTATTTGCATTGGTAACTGGAGCAATATAATAGGAAAGACTTTGTTGGTTTTGGCATACGATAGTGTCTCCAGATATGGCTCCAATACTACCCATCGCTGGAGTTACGGTTACCGTTACAGTAGCTGTTTTTGTGCAAGCGCTTCCAGGATTAAGAGTAACAGTATATGTTGTAGTTGTTGTAGGTGACGCGATTGGGGTTGCACTTGTAGAATCGTTTAAGGTTGCACCAGGAGACCAACTATAAGTGGGACAAGATGTAAATTGGTAAGCATCATTTGAAGCGGACCAATATAGATTATTTCTATTTGGTGGGCTGTATGATACTAAACCGGTAGAGTCTTCAATTCCTTGGGTGTAGTTATGATATGGAACTGTATTTTCGTGAATTTCAATGAGGTTAGTTGTTTCATAAAGGATAACTTGAGTCGTTATATTTGTTGTGCCAAATACTGAAACACTATTGAAATTAACTATAAACTGACGATTAGGTGTAGTTCCCATGGTTTGATAGGAAATGGTGCCACTGGTAGGATTGTTCAAATCCGTCCAAGCAAAAGCAATTAGGTTATTATAGACATTACTTGGTAAAACTGGATTTAGGTAATCGGTATAATACGCAGAAAAAGACAAAAGACCATTGGCGCTGACAGCTAAGTGATCATAGTTATTGCAAAAGTATTTAAAGTTAAATCCTATTGGAACCATAGGATTTGAAAATCCATCATTTGCCAAAGTAATCGTAGTGGGAGATGTTAAGGTAACAGGTGCGTAGGTTATTGGAAACACATGTGTAAATCCCGGTGTTGTTGCCGTTAATGTCGTATTTCCTCCAGAACAAATAGTTGGATTTGCTGCTGTTGCAGTAACTGTGGAAACATAAAACGTAGTAGACGAGGTATCATTATTATGATTTTGATCCGTATTTGGTCCACTATTGAAATAGGCCCACGATTTAAAATTATAGGTGCCACCGGCTGTCATGTTTATTGTTCCCATGGGGACAGCCATAGCGGCTCCTGCAGCCAATGGTGCACTGCTATTTAGACTATTATTTGAAATGGTATAAGTCAAAACAGTATTGACGGCTCCCCAAATGGAATCCTTCACTGTTACAGGATGGGCTGAAAAATCCAATGCTGTAGCGGAATAATTCCTGATGGAATCAACCACTGATACCGATGAGGAATAATTACACTGATTTGACAATGGTGGAGAAACTGCATAGATTCCCACATCAGTAGTGCTCCTCGAAAAAACAATCATCGTATAACTTGCAGGGGTAGATGTTAAATTATCCTGGGCTGTTGAACTAAAAGAGGTGCTATTTACAGTTTGTTGGGTCAATAAGTATTGCGTTGATGAGGTAGAAGTGGTCAGGGAATTCAATCCGCAAGAGTAGGAGTGCCCAGCATTTCCTGGAACCATGTTTCCATAAATGAACTCAATTCGATTATCCACCTGATAGAATTTCACTTGAAAGCTCATATGGCAGGTAGAAGAGGCGAAATGCCCCATTTCATGCCATTCCACCGTCAAAACCCGATTGCCACTAAGACCCGAAAACTGATATTTTATCGACGAATCCAATGCTGTTTGCGTATAAGGATTGGAACCTGCCGAACAAACGATATCATCATAAAAAGGACCAACTGATTGTCCAACACTATTATTCGACCAATATGGAGAGTTTACATAACCATAAGGCCAACCACCTGAACCAGAGGCCGATGTACCGGTATTGAAAGTTACAAAACCATTCGTTGAAATCAGAACTGCAGTCCTGGAAGCATTATCATAATCAAAAGTCCAACTGCCGGTAGGGTCCGAAATCGCATTGGTCATGTTATCATCCGTACCGGTATTCCCAGCCCTCCAGCCAACAGTCGAGTTAGGCGTAGTTCCAGTGGACATGATCGAATTGAAGGTGATTCCTGTCGTCCGGGTAATCGTATAAGGTGTAAAAAGGGGTTGAGAAAAAACCGAATTGGTAAGACATATCACAAGCAAAGCCATGCCCGCGAACATCATCGTTTTTTGTATATTTATTTTCATTCTATTTATTTTCATTTAACATGTTCAGTTTGAGGGCACAAATATACAATAATGATTTAATCCTGACAATATTTTCCAATAATTTCTTAAAATCACACTATTTCATCGTTGTAAAATCATAGACGGTTGCAGGAAATTTTGGTTGGCTCAAACAAATTTTAATGACAATAACCATCTTGACATTCATTTTTTGAAGCCTATGGCATCTTCTCGTATCATCTACGTCCCGCTATCCGCTGTAGCCGCTGCATCCCCATTACCGACACAAGGCAGCGGGCTGCCGCTACTATCGGGGCTAGATTTGACGGCAGGTAACTCGAATTGGCTTTTAGCAAGTAAATCATTGAAAATTGCCAAAGCTCAAAATTTTGGTAATGTTCAACCAAATATGTCCGGCAGAGCAATATATATATTCCGATTGGTCTGCGAGGTGCCTGGCAGACCAATAACTATATTCCGATTGGTCTGCAAGGTGCTTGGCAGACCAATAACTATATTCCGATTGGTCTGCAAGGTGCTCGGCAGAGCAATAACTATATTCCCATTGGTCAGCAAGGTGCCTGGCAGACCGATAACTATATTCCGATTGGTCTGCAAGGTGCCTTGCGCCCTAAAAGTATATATTTATTGCAGCAACGAGCCATTTTTAGCTTGAGATTCTTTAAAAAGAGAAAAGATTTGAAAAAAAACATAGAAGTTCTAAAGCCATAAACAGAGGTCTTAGTCAACAGCCAAGCCAAAACTAATCGACTTTATAAAAAATTGAGTGGGTGTAAACAGTATCAGACTGAATGAAAGTCAGCCTGATACATTTATACCATAAACAGATTGTAAAGCAAAATGAGGATGATGCCGGCCACCATGGCAAAAATGTAGAACCCGATGGCCCCTGTTTGCACCAATCTTAGAGTTTTGCCGCTCCAAATTACAGTTTTTCCGATGCCATTTACCATTCCATCGATGATTTCGTTCTCCAATACCTTATTGAACATTCGACCAAATCCATTCAATGGCTTTATAATGATGGCGTCATAAATCTCGTCGATATAATATTTATGGTAGATGAGATTTCGTATCGGCGACACTTTCACGTCATCAGCCGGAGGTACCGATTGGTTTTTGTTGTAACGGTTCAATCCCCATAAAATAATTCCCAGCAACACCACCACAGCCACGATGATGATGGCATATTCTGCAAATTCGGATGGATGAACGGGTTCGTTCTTAATGTTTGAAAAATCGAATATCGGAGCCAGGTAATTGTTCAGGAAATGAGTTTTGCCCATAATGGCAGGCATACCCAGAAACCCACCTACTGTGGACAATAAGGCTAAAACCATCAATGGAATGGTAATGGTCTTTGGGCTTTCATGCAGGTGGTGCTGTTGTGCATCGGTGCCTCTGAAGGTTCCATAAAAAGTCAAGAAAAACAATCGGAACATATACAATGCGGTCATCACCGAAGTGAAGCTCAAGATGATGAAAATGGCATTGGCATATGGCCCAATGGTGAGTGCAAGAATCTCGTCCTTGCTAAAGAAACCTGCAAATGGCGGTACGCCCGAAATGGCAAGTGTTCCGATAAGAAATGTCATGAATGTGATGGGCAGATATTTCCTTAGGCCACCCATTTTCCTGATGTCCTGTTCGCCGCTCATGGCATGAATGACACTGCCTGCACCCAAAAACAACAGGGCTTTGAAAAATGCATGCGTCGTCAAATGAAACATGGCACTGGTATATCCCCCGACACCCAATGCCACAAACATATAGCCCAATTGACTGACGGTAGAATAGGCCAAAACTTTTTTGATGTCATTCTGAAATAAACCGATGGTAGCGGCAAAAAAGGCAGTTGCCAAACCAACGAACAATACCACAGTTTGGGTCATTGGTGCCAATGTATATAGTATATTGCTACGGGCTATCATGTAAATTCCAGCGGTAACCATAGTTGCAGCATGTATCAATGCAGAGACTGGAGTAGGGCCTGCCATGGCATCAGGTAGCCATGTGTATAAAGGCAATTGGGCACTTTTTCCCATGGCTCCAACAAATAATAAAAGAGTTATTGCAACGATTATTGTGTCACCAGAAGAAAATCCTTTTGCACCTTCGAAAACTTCAGCAAAACTGACGGAATGGAAGGTTTGATAAATCAGGAAAATACCTAAAAGGAAACCTAAATCTCCGATTCTGTTCATGATGAAAGCTTTCTTGGCAGCATCGTTATAATCCTGATTCTTGAACCAGAAACCGATAAGCAGATAAGAACATAAACCTACACCTTCCCAACCGATGAACATGATGACATAATTGGAACCCATAACCAGCAAAAGCATAGAGAACACGAATAAGTTCAAATAGGCAAAGAATCTATTAAAGCCTTCGTCATCGTGCATATAACCGATAGAATAGATGTGAATCAAGAAGCCTACACCCGTGATGATCAAGATCATCAGCAACGAAAGCTGATCGATTAAAAATGAAAAGGAGATGTGCATCGCACCAGCATTTATCCAATCAAATAAGTTGATGGTCGTGGCTTTTGTTTCTCCATTTAAAAACCCGGGAAGGATAGAGATGCCTATAATGAATGATGCCAAAACTGCACAGGAGGCTATTATTCCGGCAAGTGTTTTGGAGATTTTATTGTTTCCTAATCCTAGGATAATAAAACCTATTAAAGGAAAAATGGGTATTAGCCAAGCGTTCTGTATCATAACTACCACTTCAATTTATTCAACAAATTAATATCAATGGACTTGATATTTCTAAAAATCATCACTATGATTGCCAATCCTACAGCCACTTCTGCCGCTGCCACCACCATGATGAAGAAAACAAAAACTTGTCCCGCAGCATCCGAACGATAGGTGGAAAAAGCGGCCAATAACAAGGTTACTGCGTTAAGCATCAACTCAATGGACATGAAGATGATGATGGCATTTCGTCTTATCAGTACTCCTAAAACACCTATTGCAAACAGTATTGAACTTAAATAGATATAGTGTTCTATGGGGATTGTTTTTAATGTTTGAGTTAGCATAAGCTATATTTTTAATAAAAATGAATACTAAACCTTGTCCTTTTTTCCAAGCATTACAGCGCCAACCATGGCCGACAAGAACAGAACAGAAGATATTTCGAAAGGCAACAAGAAATCGCCGAATAAAACCTTACCTAAATTTTTCACTAATCCAATTTGGTTGTCGTAAGTGGGAGTATCCATGGCGCTACCTACTACTTGAACTGCAGCACCTCTATAAGAACCGACAATGGTTACCAAGAGCAACCCTGCAGCAATAACGCCTGAAAGTTTCAATAGAGAGGATTTATGTGGTTCCAGTTCCTTATTGAGATTCAAAAGCATTACCACAAAAAGAAACAGAACCATGATGGCTCCTGCATAAACAATGACATGAACTGCTGCAAGAAACTGGGCGTTCAGTAATATGTATTGCCCGGCAATGGAAAAAAAAGTTATTACTAAATATAAAACACTGTAAACAGGGTTTTTGCTGAAAACAACCATCAAAGCGCTAAGGATGGATAAGAAAGCTAGGAAATAAAAAAAGTATGGTGCCATAATATGTTATGCTGTAGGGTTTGTAGGGTGAGTGGTTCCTGGTGTTTGCCTTTTGGTAATGTCTATACTATGGTCTTTCTTTTCTACCAAACGGTCTTTGTGATAGATGAAATCCTTTCGGTTATACATGGCAGGAACTGTTTCAGGTGTAAGGAAAATAGCCTCTTTTGGGCAGGCCTCTTCACATAGTCCGCAGAAAATGCATCGAAGCATGTTGATGTCATATACTTCAGCATATTTTTCTTCTCGGTATAAATTTTCCTCTCCAGGTTTTCTTTCTGCGGCAACCATTGTTATTGCTTCGGCAGGACATGCCACGGCGCATAGACCGCAGGCAGTGCATCTTTCTGCACCCTTGTCGTCCAATTTCAATATGTGTTTGCCTCTGAAAACGGGGGCAAAAGGTCTTGTCTTTTCTGGGTAACGGATGGTAACGGTCTTTTTGAAGAAGTGCTTCATCGTTATCCGCAGTCCGTTTAATATTGCAGGGAGATACAGTTTTTCCACAAACGTCATCTTCCTTTTCTTTACCTGTACCGACCTGTTACTTAATGCTTCCATCTAATTTTGCCTTTTTTAGCGGAGCAAAAATAAAAAAATATGGATAAAAAGAAAATGATTAAAACCATTTATTGAAAATATTTGGAACGTTAGGCTGAAAATCGTTCCTGATCCGAACAATTTTCAGCCTATGGTTCCTAAAATGCCAGTTTATTTCAAGATGGCAATCCTACCGTTCTTCAGAATTTGACCATTCGAAGTCAGCTCGTAAAAGTAAATCCCATTCTTCAGTTGGGAAGCATCGATGTTTTTGATGCCGGAAGTTTCGTTGATGAGGGTGTTGAAAACCATTTTGCCCGTTACATCCATGATACGGAATTCACCAGTAGCCTCTGCAAAGCCGAAATCAACATTGATTATTCCATTCGATGGGTTGGGGAAGATGGAAACCACAGCTGCATTGCTGATGCTTGCCATGCCTGTGGCAGCAGTTTCCTGAACTACTGTAGCGGTTCGGATGATGGTATCACCACTGTTCTGGTTGTTGTTGTTGGTAGCATTGAAACAACCGAAAAAAGTAACTGGTCCACTACCGGCAACAGGTGATTTCCAAGTGAAATTCCATGTTTTGGTATTGGTGCTTACCGTACTGACGGAATCATGCGTGATGTAATGGGTGTTCAGTTGTGTAAGCTGCGAACCTGGTCCGGCAATCAAGACTCCCATGAATGTTCCTGTGGCATTTTGAGGGCTGATTTCGAAGCCAAAGCGCTGATTGCCTGGAAGGGTAACCGTGGCGGTAATGTTGTAAACGGTTGCCGGAACATAGCCTGAAGCCGGAACATTGGTTGTTATCAAGCCTGCCAAGGAAAGGGCTCCTCCCGAATGGCACATGTTTCCGGAACAGGTGGCCCCTCCACCTGCTGGGTCTCCGGCTCTGCCTGATGGTGCTCCGGTTACGTGTGATGTGGCTGACTGATGCAAGCCATCGAAAATAAATGTCGCACACAAGGCGACAAAAATTGCTGTGATTAGTACTGTTCTTTTCATTGTGATGTTTTATTATATTTATTCGCGGCAAAAATAGACATTGCCTATATATATAAGGTATGACTATACAAACAAATGCTTGTACATGGCCAATAAGCATGTTTATATAACCGTGAATTTGATTAATTTCCTGATTGGGTTTTGATGGCCTTTATCTCGATAGGACCGGGCAAAAGATTTTCGTTCATAATTTCTTTTATGGCAGGAGCCAATTCCTTTAAGGTATCATAAGAATTATCCGGTGCATTCAAGACAAAAACGGTGATCGAATACTTCGCAAAATTCTGCTGATAACGCAGGTTTCTATCAAAGGTCAATAACGCATCAAACTTGTTGGAAAGCATTAATTCAAGCAGTTTCCCGTTTGAAATACCATTCCAGCCCATATCTCTAATGTGGTAGATTTCATGATCCAAAAAATCTTTTTTAAGACGTTTCGGCAAGTTCTCGTCAAGCAATAGTTTCATAGACCTTTTCAATGTCTTGAGAAGTCATGATTTTCTCTGCTATTTCCAGCACCGCCACTGCCTGTTCTTTGGTAACGGTAGGGAAATCTTCGAGGAATTCATCCATGGAAATACCTTTCTCGAGATGCATGAACAGCGATTCTATGGGGACGCGGGTGTTCTTGAAAACAGGCTGCCCACCAAGAATTTCCTGGTCTATGGTTATCAGATTTTTTATGTTATTCATAATGCAAAGATAGGAATTTTTTTACTCCTTGATAATCTTCCCGCGCTTGCCGCTTACCTCATAAAAATAAATGCCGCTGCTAAGGTGGGATATATCTATCGTTTCGGTGGCAGTATTTAAGGCTTGAGAATAAACCCTATTGCCCAACACATCGGTGATGATTATTTGCTGATTGGGAGAATAAGTATCTTGATGGATGGTGATGGTATTGGCGGTGGGGTTGGGGTAGATACTTATGCCTTTATCATTATTTATAGAAGGAATTCCAACATGGGCACTTGAAATGAAATTACCAAATGATAATGGACCATGACCAACCGCAATAGTATCTGTTACAATATCCAGAAAGGGGTTAATAATATTTATTGTATTTGATTGCGAATTAGCACATACCAATTTTGACCCATCCGGACTTATGGAAAGACCAACAGGAAAAAGACCAACAGGAATTGTATTTATAACAGTGTTGGATGCCGAATCAATTACGCTTATAGTATTATCATTATAGTTCGAAACATATACTTTTGACCCATCATGATTAACTACTATACCGTATGGATAATGGCCAACTTGAATAGTTGCAATCACGGTATCCATTATTGAATTAATCACACTAACTGTATTGTCATTTGCATTTGCAACATATGCTTTCATCCCATTTGGGCTAATTGCAATTCCAGTTGGCATATGACCAACAAATATTGATGTTGTAACAGTATTAGTGGTGGTATTAAAAACGTTTACTAAAGAATCATTACCCAAAGGTCCATCAATAGTAAAATAAACTTTAGTTCCATCAGGATTTATAGCAACGCCAAAAGGAGTATTACTTAATGTTATTGGAGATGATGATATGTTTGTTGACGTATTTATAATTTGCATGTTGCTATATCCAATATTAGCAACATAAACCTTGCTTCCATCAGGACTTGCTACAATACCATTTGGGCCAAGACAAGTAGAATATGCATACTCAGAATTAGTCTGCGTACTTATATAACCAATGGCTCCCATATTGCCAATATAAACACTTGCCCCATCAGCACTTACTGAAACACCAAATTCAGATTGGCCAACAGAAAATGTAGTGTCAACTATATTTGTTGCTAGGTTGATTACTGATACTGTGCCATCACCAGCATTCGGAATATAAGCAGTCTGCGCCTTCATTGTTATTCCTGCAAGGACTATCAGGATTAAGATTAGCATTGATTTTTTCATGACTTTTAAGTTTTATTTGAAAAGCAAAAGTAGTAAATTGTTTTCGTAATCCCAAACTCAAGCAAAAATGATACTATATATATAAGGAGTGCTTTTCGGGTTTGGAAGAAAAAATCATGTATTGATGGCATTCCTTGTCGGAACATGCGTCCATACACGTGTATGGACGCATGTTCCGTGCAGAAATAGTGTCCGTACACATGTATGGATGAATGTTCCGTGCGGATATGGTGTCCGTACAGGTGTATGGACGCAAGTTCCGTGCGGATATGGTGACCATACAGGTGTATGGATGCTATCGCCGAGGAAAAATAGTGTCCATACATGTATATGGATGCTTATGCCGAGCAGAACTTGCGTCCGTACAAGTTTTTGCCTCTTTCATCAATTTGAGAATGCCTTCAAAACATGATTGTTATCATTAATCATCATTTAATTGATTAAAAAGGCACTTTTTATTTATTGATGTTCTTATAATTGCTTCGCGTTTGGCGAGCTATCATAAGAATAGGATGCTACCTGATGAGATTCACCACACCGTATTTGGAATATTTCTTGAGCTCTACATAGGTGTATAGCTTGTAGTCTATTCGATATACATAGCTGCCTTGCGGAGCATCGTTTCCATTGAAAGTGCCATCCCATCCTTGGCTGATGTCGGTAGATTCGAACACCATTTCTCCCCACCTGTCGAAGATATACATGTGGAATTCGACCGCTCCCTCGCAATAGGCCATGAAATAATCGTTCATGTTGTTTCTGTTGGGCGTAAAGGCCGTAGGGATATACATTTCGGATGGGCAAAACTCGCGTACCAAAATGGAATTGGTAACGGAACATCCGTTGGTGTCTATGGCAGTGCAATAATAGGTTCCAGCATTGTCGATGGTCACGAAATAGCGGCCACCGCCAACAGGAGTCCAGTAATAGGAGGCATAACCTCTTTGGGCAATAAGTGTGATGGGTTCACCAGGGCAAACGAAAGTATCGACGCCAAGGTCGAGTTCCAGTTTTTTGCTGATGCTCACCAAAGCGGTATCGGTGCCTATGCAGCCATTGTTGCTCACCTTCACCCAATAGTTTCCTGAAACGGTGACGGCAATTTTCTGGGTGGTTTCGCCAGTGCTCCATAAATAGCTGAAGCCGGGATTATTGGCATAGAGGACGGTATCTATACCATAACAAAGCTTTATGTCGGGGCCAAGGTTTACGGTAGGAGCCACATTCACCACCACCGAAACGGTATCGGTTCCGGTGCAAGTTCCATTCGAAACCACTACCCAATAGTTTCCTGCGGTGGAAACCGTAATGACCTGTGTGGTAGAGCCATCCGACCATTGATAGGTTGCCCCTGCATTGCCGGCATTCAACATGACGCTTTGGCCATTGCACAAGGATAGGTTGGCTCCCAAATTAACTACAGGAATGGTATTGAAAGTGATGTTTATGGTATCCGAATCGATGCATGTTCCTAAGGCAGCCACCACCCAATAAGTTCCATTGGTGGTAGGGCTGATGGTTTGTGTGGTGGCACCGGTATTCCAAAGATAGGTGGCACCTGCATTGCCTGCATCCAAGGTAACGGGAACACCTGCACATACGGAAATGTCGGCACCTAAATTCACCACAGGGTTTGGTAAGAAGGTTACATTGATGGTGTCGGCAGCAACACATGCACCGCCACCTACATGCACCCAATAGCTTCCCGTGGTGGTCACATTGATGGTTTGTGTGGTTGCCCCAGTTGACCAAGCATAAACGGAACCTGGATTTCCTGCATCTAGGGTAACATTCAAGCCGGAACATAGAGATGTATCATTACCAATGAACAGCGATGGAGGGGGCACCACCACCACTGTTTGTGTTACGGTATCGGTACCGGAAACACATCCACCAGTGCAAACTACAATCATGGTAACCGTGTAGGTTCCGGTGTTGTTATAGGTATGAGTGGGAGCAAGGGTTGTATCTGTGCCTCCATCACCGAAATCCCAATGAATGGAAGTGACGCTAGGAGTGGTGTTCGTAAAGGTGATGGTAGCAGGAGCACATGCCGTATCCGGCGAAATGGTGAAGGTGCCTGTGATGGAGGAGGAAGATAATGAACTGGTATCGCCAAAGGTAATGAATACTGCCCAATAAGAATTATCCTGGTTGCCATGAGAAAGATTCATGGTAAACGTGCTGCTGTTATTGGTCACTATTGCATTTACATTGCTCAAGGCATCGGGGCCATTCATTGTTTGGTTTGGATTATCGTCACTCAAGCCGTATAAGGTATTGTTGTAATAATAAAAACAACCCATCGGTCCTCCACAAGATGAAGTGGAGTTGGCATCAGGGCCATATACGCTTCCTAAACCAGTTGCATTGACGGTAATGGTTGAACCATCGCCAGCACCGCACGCATAACCGTTCAACAAGGCAACCCCAATATTTGAAATGACATGCATGGGAGCAGGAAGGTTGAAAGTATAATTAATATTTGTCCCCATATCCTGATCATTCAGAAAAATTGCAGCATGAATCGGTTGCAGCAAGGCATTGTCGTAAGCTACCCATAAATAAAAATCAGTATAAACATCTGCAGGTCCACTTGGTTGCGCAGGAATGGTAATATTATAGGTAGTTATTGATGGGTTTATAGAAGCGGTAATATCAATGGCATGAACACCAGAATTGCCACCATAAAAGGCTGATTGAAAAGTATTTGAAGCCTGATTTGTATTGTCAAAAGTGAAATTGTTTCCGTTCAAGGTCACTTGCAAGGGACCTGCAACGCCTTGTCTTCCAGCCAGCAAGTAAGCCTTATGTATGGTGCTGCCACCACAAATATTGATGGAGAAATTTCCAATCGTTGGGCTTGAAGTTGTATACATTGGAGTAAAACCTGCACCAGTAACACCTCCTACAAAGTTGCTTTGGTAAAGAAGTGTCTGTCCAAATATTGATGTTAAAGATAAAATAAGGAAATAAAGGCTAATAAATATCGTACGTTTCATTATCGCTTGTTCTTTTTTTAAGAATTGAGATGTAAAATTAATAAATAAAAACTAAACCACCAAAATATGAAAAAAAAAATAGGGCATCAAAGCCAATTTTATCGGACAAAAGAAACCTTTACTCCAGTTTGGCATCTATTAAAACAGATTTGACGCCTGAATATCTGTAAATTGCTACCTGCTTACCATTAATAATATCATGCATTTGTCTTGAAAATTTCATCAACATAAAAATAATTTTGTTGGTATTAATAAAATTTATTGTACTTTTGACCACACAAATTTTAAACAAAATCCTAATAAGATGAATAAATACCTACTTACAATCGCAACATTAATCGCATTGACCTTCTCAGTTTCCAAGATGAAAGGCCAAATTCCTAATGCGGGCTTCGAGAACTGGACTACCCATACCGGTTTCGGAACGTATCTAACTCCTGATAACTGGGGAACCTTGAATCAACTTACTGGCCTTGCAGGTCAATTTACCGCTACCAGAGTTACTCCAGGAAATAGCGGTACGTATGCAATTCGTTTGCAAGCTATTCCAGGAATTCCGTTCATCGGGTCGGTGCCAGGAATACTTTCTTCGGGGCAAATCAATACCCAAACTTTTGGTTCGGCAGGTGGTTTTCCCATTAACTTCAGACCATTGATGTTTAAGGGGTATTATAAATATGACTTGACTGCAGGTCTGGATACGGCTACCATTGCCATCGTCATGACCATGTGGAATACAGTTACGAATTCCAGAGATACCGTTGGTTTGGGCGGAACTCAATTCAGGACTGACCAACAAACATGGACTTCATTCAGCGCCTTCATCATACCTACAAGTGCTTCAATTCCTGATACGATTTCAATCTTGATTTTATCCGGAAGTTTAACTTCTGCCAATCCTGGTGCCTTATTTTTAGATGATCTTTCTTACTATCCAAATCCTGCTGGTATTAGCGAAGTCAACAATGAATTCAATCACTTCTCTGTTTATCCTAATCCAGCATCAACAAACATGAATGTCAAATATGATGACTTTAACACCAATCCTGCTTCATTGACCATATATGACGTCACAGGAAGGGAGTTGGATAGAATACTTTTAACCCAACAAAACTCAACGATAAACACAGCGAAATACCCAAATGGAATTTATTTTTATCAGTTAAGCGATAAGAATAATCAAGGTCTATTGAATGGAAAATTCTCAATTATAAACAATTAAAATAAATTTAAACAAGATGAAAAAATCATTACTAATTGCAGCATTAATTTGCTTTATCTCCTTGCCTTTTGCTTTCGGGCAAACTATCCCTAATCCAGGTTTTGAATCATGGGTGAACCATGGTAATTACAAAGATCCTGCTGGTTGGGGAACCATTAATTATCTTACCGCAGCTTACGGCTTTTATCCCGTTACCAAGGATTCTGTAAATTTTCATTCAGGAACTTCCAGCATGAAGCTTCAAACAACACACTTTTCTTTGGCGAACGTAAATGTATTAGGTGCTGCCACTACCGGAAAGATCACCATCGTTCTTACTCCTTTCTCCTATTCTGTAGATAGTGGTTTTGCTGCCAATACCATTCCACAAAATCTTAAAGGTTATTATATGGATACCATCGGAGGACCCAGAGATTCCGTTTATATCGTTACTTTTTATACCAAATGGAATGCTGCCAATAGCCGTCGTGATACTGTTGCTCATGGTAGGTTGGCCATTGGTACTACAAACATGACCGGATGGACTCCTTTTACGCTACCTATCAACATTGATTCCGTTCCAACCGTTTTCCCTGATTCAGGTTATGTTGTATTTCAATCAAGCCGAATAGATACTGCTACTGCAGGTAGCACATTGTGGGTTGATGATTTATCTTTAACCACTGGCATTGATGAAATAGATCCTTTAAATGCCAATTATGATTTATACCCTAATCCTGTTGCAGGCACTTTGTTCATCAGCAATAATAATTTCTTCAAAAAGGAAGCCATTATCAACATCTTCGATGAAATGGGCAAAAATGTTTCTACGGCAAACTTGAATCAGGATATTACCACCGTAAATACCAAGTTTTTGGCTTCAGGAATCTATTTCTATCAAATAGTTTCCTTGAATCAGACCATGATGAAAAAGGGTAAATTCATCGTTCAATAATCATCAAAATAAATAATAAATAAAATGAAAAAGATAATAACTTTAATCACCATTGCCTTCATGGGCATGGTCAGTTCCAATGCACAAATCACCATAAACCAAGCCGACTTTGCCAATGTTTGGTTTCATGCCATTCAGGCAAACGATACCTTGGTTGATACTGCTCATATCCACATCGGAAACCCTGGCACCAATATGGTTTGGGCTTTCGACAGTTTACACAACAACCTTACCGATTCCCTCCAGTTCATGGACATTTCCGCTACCCCTTATGCAAGCAATTTTGCAACTGCCAACATGGCTTTCAAGCAGGCATCATCTCCAGGAACTTTCAACTTTGTAAATTCATCTCCTTCTGCAGCAATGATTCTTGGACAAGGTTTGAATCAGGGAAACATCAGCACCACTACTCCTAATGAAGCGGTTCCTGTAAATCCTCCGATGACCTTCATGAATTTCCCAAGCACCTACAATGCCACTTTCAATGGTGCCTCTCATGGAACCATCATCCTGGATTCCACTTTTACCTATTCCTTTTATACTATTGATACCACCCGCATCGAGCATCACATCACCTACACCTCCCTCATCGATGCTTGGGGTTCTGTCACTTCGCCTTCAGGCACTTACCCTGCCCTGCGTCAAAAATATACCGAATATACTTTAGACAGCATTTTTGTACATAATGTCAACCCATCTTTATGGATTTTCAGCACCATCACCATCAAGGATTCTTCCTTGAGATATCGTTGGTTTGCAAACAGTCAGAGCTTCCCGATTGTAGAGGTTACCATGGATACCACCTGGTCCATCCCTCATACTGCCGTGTGGTTGAAATCATCGAATACCGGTACCAATGACTTGACCATTAGCAATACAGCATTCCAAATATTCCCTAATCCTGCAAAGGACGAGTTGAACATCATCAATGCTGATAAAAATGCTTCCATCATCACCGTTTATGATGCGATGGGCAGATTGATGGACACTCAAAGACTAACTGGAATGACAACAAAAATCAATACCTCCAGCTATGCCAACGGCTTGTATTCCTATCGAATCCTTGGCAATGACAATACATCCTTGAAAACAGGAAAGTTTGCCATAGTAAAATAAAAGTTCCCAAAAATCATTCCTCGCAAAACGGGATTGTCTCACCAAGGCAATCCCGTTTTCTTTTTTTATCATCCTCCTATTGCACCTCCGATAAGGTCGGTAGCATAAAAAGATGAAGAAATTATCCATACTTTGGTTAATCCATATACTATATATATACAGCCACCCACCCATTTCGGTTTTTTTGGGTTTTAAGCTAGTTTTAGCTTATAAAATGGTTCCGCCACGCCATAATTGTTTTTAAGGATGCCATCGCGGGTGTCCGCCACGCCATAATTATTTTTAACGATGTCATCGCGGGAGTCCGCCATGCCATAATTATTTTTGAGGATGTCATCGCGGGTGTCCGCCACGTCATAATTATTTTTAACGATGGAATCGCGGATGTCCGCCATGCCATAATTATTTTTGAGGATGTCTTCGCGGGTGTCCGCCATGGCATAATTATTTTTAACGATGGCACCCGCAAGGCTGCGGGATGACATTTACAGTTTTGCCAGTGCAATTTCTATTTTGACTGCCCTCCTTCCGCATTAATGCCAGAAATACTATCTTTGCCATCGAATCAATTAAATATTAATGCAATGAATAAAAGAAAAGATTTTGTCTATTCCGACGATCGGGAGCCACACAGAGAACGAACAAAAACCATTTTAAAGGAGCATCCGGACATCAGAAACCTCATCGGGCGCAATCCTTATACCTTCCTCATCATCTTTTTTGTGGTGAGTCTTCAGGTAGGGCTAAGCATCGTGCTGAAAGATCAGGCCTGGTGGTTGATTTTCCTCATAGCCTATTGCGTCGGTGCCTTCTGCGACCATACCCTCTTTGTCGCCATCCACGAATGTGCCCACAACATGATATTCAAGAAAAAAGTAGCAAACACCTTGTCAGGAATCTTCGCCAATCTGCCACAGATAGTGCCAAGCTCCGTATCCTTTCAGCGATATCACATAAAGCATCATTCCTTTCAAGGCATCCACGAACTCGATGCCGACTTGCCTAATGCATGGGAAGCGCGATTGATAGGAAATTCCTTCTTCGGCAAGGCGCTTTGGCTGTTGCTGTTCCCCGTTTTTCAAACCGTTCGAGTATCCCGTTTAAAGGAAATCAAACCTATCGACGGTTGGATACTGTTGAATATCACCACCCAGATACTATTCTCTGCCGCCATCATCTATTTCTTTGGCATCAAGGCATTCATTTATTTATTGTCGAGTTTATTTTTCTCGATAGGCCTTCATCCACTTGGTGCCCGTTGGATTCAGGAGCATTTCCTCACCGACAGCGAAAAGCAAGAGACTTATAGCTATTATGGTGTATTGAATTCCATCGCCTTGAATGTGGGATATCACAACGAACATCACGATTTTCCTTCCGTGCCTTGGAATAAATTGCCTCAAATCAAGGAAAAGGCGAAAGAACATTATGATAATCTTCATTCACATAAATCTTGGACTTATTTATGGTTGAGATTCTTGTTTGATCCTAAGATATCCTTGTTTTCTAGAGTGGTAAGGCAGGAAAGAGGCAAGGTAGCCTTAACTGATATGTCCACCCCAGATGTCGATTTGCTGAACCAAGAGAAATAATATTGGTATTCTCCATTAAACAATGAGTCGTCCCATAATTTTAGTTACCAATGATGATGGAATAACTGCTCCCGGCCTTCGGGCTCTGGTAGAAGAGATGCAAGCCATAGGAGATGTGGTGGTGGTAGCCCCTGATAGTCCGCAATCGGGTATGGGACATGCCATTACCATCAATAATCCCCTCCGTTTGGATAAGGTTTCCTATCATGGCGAATCATTGGGCTATCAATGTTCCGGTACTCCGGTAGATTGTGTCAAGATTGCCATCGACAAGATACTTCATCGCAAACCGGACTTATGTGTTTCCGGCATCAACCATGGTTCCAATTCATCCATCAATGTGATTTATTCAGGAACCATGTCTGCAGCCATGGAAGGCGCCATCGAATCGATACCTTCCATCGGGTTTTCATTGAATGATTATAATCTCAATGCAGATTTCATTCCTTCCAGAAAATATGCCGGCATCATTGCCAAGAATGTCCTGAAACATGGACTTCCACAAGGCACGCTATTGAATGTAAACATTCCCAATCTAGAAGAAAACGACATCAAAGGCATCAAGGTTTGTCGTCAAGCCATAGCAAAATGGGAAGAAGAGTTCGATGAACGCAAGGACCCGCACAATAGAAGCTATTACTGGCTCACGGGCAAGTTTAAAAACTATGATCACGGCGAAGACACCGACGAATGGGCTTTGTCGAACGGCTATGTCTCCATTGTTCCGGTGCAGTTCGATTTTACTGCCCATCATGCCATACCTTTCCTGAACAATTGGGAGTTTTAATTTACAAATGATAAAGAAAGATTCCATATTCTTAGGCTTGATTTGCGGAATGCTTACTCCCATATCCGGCATATACATCTATTGGCTCCTCATGTTCCGCATCATGGCCTTCAGTGCGTTCATCAGCCACACCATTCAATACAGATTGGTATCTCCGATACTCTCCATCAGCCTGATACTGAACCTCGGCACCTTCTTTCTGTTCATTTATCTCAAGAGAGACCTGTCCGCCAAGGGAGTGCTGTTTGCCACCTTCGTTTATGGGGCCGTCATCCTGCTGACAAAGCTCGGAGTGTTCTGATAGTCCATTGGTTCAATGAAATATTACATCATAGCAGGCGAGGCATCAGGCGATTTGCACGCCTCGAACCTGATTAAGGAGCTGAAGCAGCTTGATTCCAACGCCATCTTCAGGTGTTGGGGCGGAGACTTGATGGAAGAACAAGGGGCAACAGTCGTCAAGCATTACAAAGACCTTGCTTTCATGGGTTTTGTAGAGGTTTTGCTGAACTTGCGAACCATCCTTTCCAACATCGCCTTCTGCAAGAAAGACATCATGGCCTTCCAACCCGATGTGCTCATCCTCGTGGACTACCCCGGGTTCAACCTACGCATTGCAAAGTACGCCAAGCAGCAAGGGCTCAAGGTATTCTACTACATTTCGCCTTCCGTCTGGGCATGGCACGAGTCCCGGGTGGAACAAGTAAGGCGCTTTGTCGACAAGATGTTCGTCATCCTCCCCTTCGAGAAGGAATTCTATGCCAAGCACCACATAGAGGTGGAATACGCAGGCCATCCCCTCACCGATGTCGTCAACGATTGGAAGATGAAGCACGTAAAAAACGAAGAGTGGATTAAACAAAACGCCCTCACCAGCCTCCCCATCATCGCCATCATCCCCGGAAGCAGAAAGCAGGAGATATCCCGCATGTTGCCCATCATGATAGAAGCCGCCTTGCCCTACCAACAGCACCAATTGGTCATCACCGGAGCCCCCTCCATCCCAAAGGAATTCTACATACTCTTCCTCGCCGGTCTCGACATCAAGATACTCTTCAACCAAACCTACACCATACTCCAGCATGCCGATGCAGCCATCGTAAAATCAGGAACCTCCACCCTCGAAGCCGCCCTCATGCAAGTGCCGCAAGTAGTCTGCTACAAAGCCAACCCCATCTCCTACCGCATCGCCAAAATGCTCACCAACATCAAGTTCATCTCCCTCGTAAACCTCATCATGGACAGAGAAATCGTCAAAGAACTCATCCAGCACGACATGACCGTCATCAACATCCGCAAAGAACTCACCCAAATAACCTACAACAAGCTAAGACGAAGGGAAATAGCCAACGATTACAACGACCTCATCGCCCTCCTCGGCACCAACGGAGCCTCACGAAACATCGCCGCCAAAATGTGGGCCTATCTCCGCCCATAATCAACCATCCTCCTCACCATCATCAGCAGTTATCGTTACCTGTTCATCAATAATAATTCCAATCAGGAGCCTACGCCCGGTTCTCGTATCATAACCTGTCCTGCCAGCCACCAGTTATCTCTTCCATACCCCCCAAAAATGCCAACGCACAAGAGGATAATCTTGGGCATGTCAGGGCTATGCTCCATGGCACATACTTCGAATCAACAGTCATAGGTGTGGTAGGCAAAACCCACCATTCACCACCCCCTTACCACCATCAACCAACTAAGAATGCATAAACATTTGAAAAGTTTATGTAAATATCCAAAAAGTTTATGTAAACATTTGAAAAGTTTATGTAAACATCCTAAATATACAGACATCAATGGCAATGACGAGCATCGGCCAACAAAACGCACCCACGTTTTAAGGCCTTATCCAGCCATTACCCATACCCAATCCTACCGCTCAAAACGAATGATCAATAACACCTGACACACCCCCAACACCTTGCCAAAAATTTTGGCCAATCCAAATTAAAAAGCAATCAGCAAATACGAAAACCCTTATCGTTGGCGGAAATAGGCAGCTATCCTATCGCGAATGTTCTGCCGCATGTTGAGGTAAAACAAGTTGTATTCCATCAGATGATAGCTGTTTCCATACACACTGGGGTAGCCATCGAAATTGGGCCTGTTGATGGCCAGTAAACCATTCACCACCTGGGCATCACACACATGCTTGTCCACATGGTCAAAGCTCGAAGGGATGCCTCCCATGTTCCTTTCATGGCCAACGTAGGCGGTATCCGTAGTCCAGCTCAAAGGATTGGTGCAGGCAAAGCTCCTGAAGAACTCGCTGTCCTTGCCCTTCAGTATGGTGTTCCAAGTTATCAGGCAGTTTGTCTCCGTAGCCGAATGGCAAGGCTCAATGACGGTCAAATCGGTCTGCTTTATCTTGAATCCGATGATGTAAGCCGCTATCATCCTATGAAAAAGGGCGGTGTCATTCTCGATAAAGTCATGCAACAACCGCGTGGCATGCCTCGAGCCCTGACTGTGTGATGCTATGATGAACGGACGCCCATGGTTGTAGTGCTTCAGGTAATAATCGAATGCCTCTTCCACGTCTCCGTATGCAAGCTCCAGGGCTTTGATGCCATTGTCTTTCTTGTCCATGAAAGAGTACAAGGTTGCCTGCCTGTATCGTGGGGCGTATATCTTGCAGCTGCCATTAAACACACTCGCCTGATGCATGATGGTGGTCTTGTCGGTAAATGCGTTTAGCCGTTCGTCGTTTACATCCGCATTCCAGGAATGTCTGCTGTAATAAGTCGTCGGGTGAACAAAGAAAACGTCCACCCAGGCCGTATCTTCACACTCCTTCAACCCCGAGTTGGCAGGAACCATGTGCGCCTTGTCCTTCTTGTTTGGAAGAGCCGCCCAGTTGTTCTCGTTGCTGTAATCGGGCTTTGCATAAGGCTTATATTCATTGAAATTGCCCGAAGGTTTGATAAAACAAGAGCTTAGCAGGAATGAAAACAGCAAGGCAACAATATGCCATGATTTATTATTCATGAATTTATACGGTTTTGAAAGGATATAATACCACCTACCCCTGATTATTTACAATCAGAAGAACAGGCAACAAAGGATGAAATAGAATGCTTGAAACTTAAGCTATGGCATGCGCCAAATACTCCCTGATAGGGCCAAATACTTGGTCTTCCCAACCAGCTTCATGGTCCTTGGTTTCTTTTATGTTAGGGAGTTTATGATGTTCCAATTTAACTTCCGTTCCCTTTCCATCAGGAGCGAAATGATAGGATACGATCGAATCTTCCCAATCATCATGGAAATCATCAGGCCTCCAGGTATAGGAAAGGGTTTTGCCTGGAATATATTCCAGAACCTTTCCATGCACCCAACCATCAAACATTTCAAACTTTCCTCCTACTTTAGGTTCAAGGATGGCTTTTCCACCTCCCCAAAGTGTAATCTTTTCCTGGTTTGCCAATAGCTCGAAAGCCTCATCAGGCGTGGCATTCACGTGGAATGTCATTTCAATTGAAAATGCTGTCATATTTTTATATTATTTGAGGTTGGAAAATTATAAAATATATTTGCCATTACCAAACAAATAAATCATAAATTTTTTTAAAAGATAAAAGGACAGGCATGACACCTGTCCTTTTTCAATGATAATATATGGGATGTGGTTTATGGAATGATATGGCTGGATGTTACGGCTGTAGTGCTGATTGCTGTAAATACACTTCGTCCTGTAACAAAATCTTCGTAAGACGAATTGGTGTTGAATCCCAAGGAGATGCCATAACCGGCAAAATAAACCGTTTGTCCTGGTGTAAATCCTAGGTTATACAGGTCGCTTAATGGAATGACAACCTTAAAGGTGGTGGACAATGCCGTTATGTTCTTGGTATAATAGTTCAGATACGTTGCCGGATTAGAAGATACCCCCGCCGATGTGCCTACATACAAGATGCCAGCCCGCTGATTATTGTCGGAAGCATTCAGCGTGCACGTAACCACAATGCTCGAATCGTTCGTTATCAACGTATCGGTAAAGGCCAAGGCGGTCATGTAAAAATTCGGAATCTTACTCATGTTTACATTCGCCCTAGGAACGGTGGCACCACCCAAAAACAAATTATAGTTCACCTGATTAAACCCAAACAAGGAATCCGTATATTTCAAGGTATAGTATCCTGTGGTGATGTTGTCGAAACTATATTTCCCAGTCGAATCGGTGGTGGTGTTCAAATTGAAACTGCCACCCGTCAGGTTTACACTGACGCCGCTCAAGTCGGTGGTGATGGCACTTCCGTACTGATCCCATTTCTTTACATAACCAAATAAATTTCCGGTGGCTATAGGCCCCGTAACCCCTGTAGCTCCTGCCGGTCCTGCTGGTCCGGTAGCGCCATCCTTGGCACATCCACCGAAAAGAATGGCAGCCATAAACACGATGATAAACGATTGATTCAGATAATTTGATTTCATATATTGTTGTTTTAAGTTTAATTATAGAGGCAAAGATAAGCAAATGGTTTAATACAGGCAACTCGTTACCAGCCCCAAATACCCATGTCATCCTACTTTATCCCACTCCTAATTCCTAATTTATAATTTATAATTCCTAATTCCAATAAGGAGCCTACGGTTTCCACTCGTATCAAGGTGCGTCCCGCTATCCGCTGTAGCCGCTGCATCCCCACTACCGACACAAAGCAGCGGGCTGCCGCTACTATCGGGGCTATTAGCTATGGCAGGTAGCTTCGAAACGACTTTTTATACATAACCTGGCTACGGCGAAAAGGCTTTGCCTTTTCGCCGTAGCTTTTCCCAAGCCTAAGCATACCATATTTGCAACAAAGAGTAGTTTTAAAGCTACAACGAGTTGTTTCGTAAGAGAAATGCATCAAGTAGGAGAAGAAATGCATCAAGTCGAGAGAGAAATGCATCAAGTCGAGAGAGAAATGCATCAAGTCGGAAGAGAAATGCATCAAGTCGGAAGAGAAATGCAT
>CAIWCG010000210.1 GCA_903911135.1 uncultured Bacteroidota bacterium | reverse complement strand
GAAAAAATTAAATACAGTTATATAATTGAAGGAAATCAATTGATTTTAGATAATTATTTATTGAGTGAAGTAGCTTCTAAATTCAGAAATCAAAAAGTAGAATTATTTCTATACTTGCCAGAAGGAATGTTTTTTAAAACAGATACTAACGTAGAAAATTACGATAATTCGGACAATGATTATTTTAATATGCATTATAGTTCAGGTGATTATGTTTATGAAGTTGGGACGAGAAGAGGGCATAGGCTCCAAATTGGAATTGGGAATTATAAATTGGGAATTGGGAGGAGGAGGGGGGCTGAAAAAAAGAAACCCGCAATTTGCATTGCAGGTTTCTTGATAAGTTCTTGATAAAACAGCTTATAAGTTTCGGACCGAATCCATGAAAGGAATGATCTTTACCCAATATTCCTCATTGCCCGCCTGATCTTTCCATAGGGCTTTTGCTCCATGAATGCCTTCTCCGGTTGGGTTTATCTGCATCTTGTTTTTTGAAACTATGCCATTCATGATGGTGGTGACATCGGCTACTTCCTTCTTGGTGCATGTAACCCATACTGGCTTATTCAAGGATTTTACCGAATTGGCAATGTTCAATTTGTTGCCGAAATATTCTCCGGGACTGAATGCGATTATCGCTGATACCTTATCGTTTTCCTTGCCTATCTTCAAGGCCAAGGAGGCTGAATAGGAACTGCCGAGCAATATCACATTCTTGTGGTTTGATTTGTTGAAGGCATATTCTATGGCGGCATTTATGTCCTTTTCCGAATCTATATATTCGGTGGATTTTTTAGCTGTAGTTGCTGCTTCGGCAGTTTCATTTTTCACTCCATTCGCCTCTCCTCCCGATCGCAGGTCTACGGCCAAACAATTAAATCCGAGCTTGTTGAAACGTTTTGCTATTTGGGTGTATTCTCCACGAGAAGAGCCGGCTTGATGGCATAGCACGATGTATCTGGTTGCCGTTTCGGTTGTGTATTCATCGGCGGTTATCGTCAAACCGTCAAAGGATGAAAAGGTAATTTTTGTTTGAGCATTTGCAATAAAACCAAGTGCCACTAAAATGATGATTGAGATAATAGACTTCATAATTTTTTTAGTTTATATTTTACTTTGAATTGTTAAGTTCATGGTTGTGTTTCGGATTATCCATCAAATGATAAAAGTCTCGTCTTATGTATATTGGGTAGCTAACTTTCATTTCTCGTTTTGCGGTTGCAATAATACAAAATTTAAAGGAGAGAAAAATTTAGGAATAAAAAAAGGATTTAAAATTCATCTTTCAATGAATTCTAAATCCTTATACTTAAATTAAAATTGATTTATGCTTCTAAAAGAACGATGATCTTGTTCTTCAGCACCTCGATGACGCCGCTCTTTACGGGTATCTTGGTTTCGCCTTCTGTAGTAACGTATTTCATTGTTCCTTTCATCAGCGTGGAGACTATAGGTGCGTGGTTGTTCAACACCTGCAATGTGCCTTGAGCGCCCGGAACCGTAACTGATTTTACCTCTCCAGAGAAGATTTTTTTATCAGGAGTTATGATTTCCAAATTCATCGTTTAATTTGATTCGGCGATTAATTTCTTACCCTTTTCGATAGCATCCTCGATAGTTCCAACCAAGTTAAAGGCTGCTTCAGGATATTCATCCACATCACCATTCATGATCATTTTGAAACCTTTGATGGTCTCTTCGATAGGAACCAAAACACCTTTCAATCCGGTAAACTGCTCGGCAACATGGAATGGCTGCGAAAGGAATCGCTGAACTCGACGGGCACGGTGAACAACCAATTTATCTTCGTCAGAAAGCTCGTCCATACCAAGGATGGCAATGATATCCTGAAGTTCTTTATATCGTTGAAGGATTTCCTTAACGGCTTGAGCTGTGTTGTAATGGTCGTCTCCAAGAACGGCAGCAGAAAGGATTCTTGATGTAGAATCCAACGGATCGACAGCAGGATAAATTCCTAGCTCGGCAATCTTACGGCTCAATACGGTGGTAGCATCCAAGTGAGCAAAAGTGGTAGCTGGAGCAGGGTCGGTCAAATCATCTGCAGGCACATAAACCGCCTGAACAGAAGTGATGGAACCACGTTTGGTAGAAGTGATACGCTCTTGCATCAAGCCCATTTCGGTGGCCAGCGTAGGCTGATATCCAACGGCAGAAGGCATACGGCCCAAAAGAGCGGAAACCTCTGAACCTGCCTGTGTGAAACGGAAGATGTTATCGATGAAGAAAAGGATATCGCGACCACCTGATTGCTCATCGCCATCACGGAAATATTCAGCCAAAGTTAGACCCGAAAGAGCCACACGAGCACGAGCCCCAGGTGGTTCGTTCATCTGACCGAAAACCAAAGTAGCCTGCGACTGACCCAATTCTTTCATATCCACTTTCGATAAGTCCCAATCGCCTTTTTCCATGCCATGCTTGAATTCTTCGCCGTAACGAATAACGCCAGATTCGATCATTTCACGAAGCAAGTCATTACCCTCACGGGTTCTTTCACCAACACCGGCAAAAACAGAAAGACCAGCATATCCTTTAGCAATATTGTTGATCAATTCCATGATTAGAACAGTTTTTCCTACACCTGCACCACCAAACAAACCGATTTTACCTCCCTTTGCATAAGGCTCAAGAAGATCAATAACCTTGATACCGGTGAAAAGAACTTCGGATTCAGTGGAAAGATCTTCAAACCTAGGAGCAACAGCGTGTATAGAACGGCCTTCCTTACGAGAAACAGCACCGATTCCATCAATGGCTTCACCTACCACATTGAATAGCCTACCTTTGATGACATCGCCAACAGGCATCTTTATAGGAGCGCCAGTTGCAACAACATCCATTCCACGACGCAAACCATCAGTGGAATCCATCGCAATGGTTCGTACTGTGTCTTCGCCGATATGCTGTTGAGTTTCTAAAATGATTTTAAGCCCATCTTCACGAGTAATTTCCAATGAATCAAGGATACTTGGTAACACTGAACCTTCGATATCGAAGGCTACGTCCACAACTGGACCAATAATCTGAACAATTTTGCCTGTATTTGCCATTTAAGTATTTGTTATTATAGTGAATAATTAACTATTTTGAGGCCGCAAAACTAACATAAATAATTGAAATAAAAAGATAGCAAGAAGATTTTCTTTTAATTTTTCTGAATAAAGTTGTTCCAAATCTTTTATAATTTTGCAGCGAACAAAAATAAAATATATGAAACCACTTGTAGGAATATTAATGGGAAGCAAATCGGACTTTAAATTAATGTCTGAAGCTGCCGAGATTTTGGAGCAATTTGAAATACCTTTTGAAATAAATGTTCTTTCCGCTCACCGAACACCAAATGAAGCATTATCGTATGCTGAAGAAGCCGCTGGTAGAGGATTAAAAGTGATTATTGCCGGTGCTGGAGGAGCAGCACATCTAGGAGGAGTAATTGCAGCATTGACACCATTGCCAGTTATCGGTGTACCGGTAAAATCATCCAATTCAATAGATGGATGGGATTCCATATTATCATTCCTTCAAATGCCAAGTGGCGTACCAGTAGCTACAGTTGCATTGAATGGTGCAACAAATGCTGGAATCCTGGCAGTTCAGATAATTGCTACCGGAGATAAGGATCTCCAAATGAAGATGGTTGATTTTAAAGAAAACCTGAAGAAAAAAGTAATTGCAGGAAACGAAGAACTAAAGAAGGAATCGACTTTTAAATTTCATGTAAAGTGATGATCATTTGACCTACGCCAAACAATACCGCCGGAGATGAAGTCTGCATCTCTTGCGTTAGTGTTGATTTTTCATATAATTTCTTTCGCGAGAGGTGGAAATGATAATTTCCCTATAGGAGGACGTTCTGCCGGAATGGCAAATGCTTCCATTACGTTTAAGGATATTTGGTCGTTGTGGCAAAACCAGGCAGGTATTTCCGAAATTAAAAACATAACATTAGGTACCTATTACGAAGATAAGTTTCTATTGCCAGAGTTATCCTTGAAAGCATTTGGCATAGTTATTCCAATTAAGGATAAAGGTGTTGTTGGTTTTTCTTATACAGGTTTTGGTTTCAATTTATATAATGAGAAAAAAATTGGTTTGGCTTATGCAAAATCATATGCTGGGCATTTTTCATTCGGGGTACAACTGGATTATCTCCATACTTACATTGATGAAATAAATGGTAATCATAATGCCATAGCTATAGAAGCAGGATTTAATGTTAGAATTCTACCTGATTTAATCTTGGCCGCACATCTTTATAATCCTAGTGGGGAAAAATTCGCCGACTATGATAATGAAAGAATTCCTACTATTATGAAGATAGGTTTGGGGTATGCCATTTCGGATAAGGTTTTAGGTTCCATAGAGGCAGAGAAGAATGTAAGCCAACAAATAAATATTAAGGCAGGATTGGAATATAAACCAGTTAACAAAGTTTATTTGAGATGTGGTATATCCACTTTTCCAGTAAGCGACTCGTTTGGAATAGGTCTTGAATTAAAGGATTTCAAGGTTGATATAGCAGAAGTCATTTGTCAGCAGTTGGGGTCATCCCCTGCCATCAGTCTTTCTTATAAAATCAAGTGATATGGAAACATGATTTTAAAGATAATGTCGGTAGGTATTTTGTTATTGATTTCGTGTAATATATATTCACAAGACACTTTGCAAGACAGGCAAGATATTTTTATTCAGGATAAACTGGAATCAATAAGCAACCAGACTGACAATGCAATCGATTACGCGATGGTGATGGATAATTTAAACAATTATAAACAGCATAAGATGGATTTGAATTCTGCCAAAAGGGAGGATTTGGAAAGACTAGGTTTGCTAAATGATATCCAAATAAGTACTTTGTTGGAGCATATAAGAAAAAATGGTAAACTGCTTGATATAGTTGAATTGCAAACAATAGATGGATATGGTTTGGAAACGATCATTCGCATATTGCCTTATGTTATCATTAATGAAAGTTATAATAACGAAAAATTCACATTAAAGAATATTATTGACAATGGGAGCAGCTCTGTTTATATTCTTAGTGCAAGTACATTGGAAACGAAGGCAGGTTATATTTCTCCAATCAGTCAAAACCAGATTGATTCAAGCAAGAAATATCTTGGCAGACCTTATAAGTTATATACCAAATATCGATTTCAATATTCGGACAGAATAAGTATGGGGTTTACTGGAGAGAAGGATGCAGGAGAAGATTTCTTTTATAGAACCAATGCTTTTTCGAAGAACAGTTTTCAATATTATCAGGGATTTGATTTTTATTCTGCGCATGTATATTATAATGGTTCAGGATGGTTGAGGACTTTGATTATTGGGGATTATCAACTGCAATTCGGACAAGGACTTTGTTTGGCATCGGGCTTGACATTCAGCAAGACAGTCGATGTATTGTCATGCCGAAAAAACAATGCGTCCATCATGCCTTATACTTCGATAAATGAAAATTCCTACTTGCGAGGTATGGCAGCCACATTCGGTTATAAGAAATTGGAATTAACGTCCTTTTATTCCTATCATAAGTTGGATGCTAATGTTACTTCGATGGATTCAATGACGCAAGAGGCTTCGGTATTTTCATCTTTTGGTACTAGCGGATATCATCGGACTTATAAAGAAATGGCAGACAAGCAAACGATAGGCATGAGAATATTTGGCGGGCATGTTGCCTATAAGGCAAACAGTTTGAATATTGGGATAACAGGCTATCATACCATGTTTGATGCAGCAATGATCATGAACAATTTGCAACCGTATAATCAATACAGATTTGAAGGAAGGATGAATGACAATTATGGATTCGATTTTTCTTATTTTTACAGGAATTTTAGTTTCTTTGGTGAGGAAGCAAGAAGTGGAAATGGTGGAATGGCTTATTTGAATGGTGTTTTGGTTAGTTTGGACAGCAGGACTACCGTTTCCATTTTGCATCGGCATTATCAAAAGGAATATCAGGCTTTGATGAGCAACGGTTTTGGCGAAAGTGTCGGAACGAACAATGAGGAAGGCATTTATATGGGCGTTTCGATGAACCTGAACAAGTATTGGAGCATAGCCGGATATTATGATGAATTTACTTTTCCTTGGTTGAAGTATAGAGTGAATGCACCATCTGCTGGCCACGAATATTTGGCACAACTATCTTATGTTCCAAACAAGAAATTGCATGTGGCATTGAGAGCAAAAGAAACATGGAAGCAGTTAGACAACATAGGAAACACCAGTCCGATAGATTATCTGTCAAACATCAAGCAACTCGATTATCGTATGCAGATGCACTATGCCGTGTCAAATTATTTAAGCCTGAATGAAAGGATAGAATATGTAAAATATGCCTTGGAAAATCAACAGCCATATTATGGAATGCTGCTGCAGCAGGATGTGAAATATAAGATACCCAAAACCAGTTTGACGATGGATTTAAGGTATGCCATTTTCGATTGTGATTCTTATTATTCACGGATTTACAGCTATGAACAGGATGTGCCGAATTCGTTTTCGATACCGGCCTATTATTACAAGGGCATGAGATATTATCTGCTGATGCATTACCGAATCAATAAAAACGTTTCGGCCTGGATTCGATATTCAAAATTGATATATGCCAACAGGCAGACGATTTCCTCCGGATTGGAGATGATAAATGGCAATGCTAAAACTGATTTGGCGGCAGAGCTGAAGTTCAGTTTTTGATTCGATAAGTGGATAAATCCCCTCCTCCTCATTCATAATTCCTTCTTTTGGGGGCGCCCCCTTTCTGCAGCCAAGGG
>CAIWCG010000209.1 GCA_903911135.1 uncultured Bacteroidota bacterium | reverse complement strand
TATGCCATTCTACACGTGACAAATGGCATCGTCAAAAACAATTATGCCATTCTACACGTGACAAATGCCTCCAACAAAAACAACTATGCCATTCTACACGTGACAATTGGATTTAAAAAAAGCAACTATGCCATTCTACACGTGACAAATGGCATCGTCAAAAACAATTATGCCATTCTACACGTGACAAATGGCTCCAACAAAAACAACTATGCCATTCTACAAAGATTTATAAGCTAAAACCATCCTAAACCCCAAAAAACCGAAATGGGAGGGTGGCTGTATATGTATGACCAGAATTCCTGACTGGTTTTTCATCCTGTGAGGTCTTTGAAACAACAAATAGGCTGCCGGTTTTACAATGGGGTTATGGATAAATCCTTATCTTTGCAGCCAAATAATATAAGGTTATGAATAGAGTAGAATTTAAAACGACGGTTCACGATGGGATGATAGAAATTCCGAAGGACAGTCCTGAAATAAGGGATAGGGAGGTTAAGGTGGTTATCATGTGGGAAGAAAAGCCTGTAGAAAAAAAAAATAAAAGGGTAAAGGGTAAGACTAAACCTGAAGTTGCAGAGTTTCAAAAGTTTTTATTGTCCTGCCCTGTAATGACTGATGAGGAATATGAATTTGTTCAGGAAAAACGCAAGCATTTTAACGAATGGAAATAATTTGTCTTGATACCAATATCCTGGTAGATTATTGGCGAGCGAAAAAGAAGGATAAAGGGAAAACACTTGTTGTAGCTTTATCGAATGAATATAGGTTGGCTGTTTCGGTAATAGCAGTTTATGAACTTTTGCGGGGTGATGATTCAGAGGAAGATAAATTTTGGAAACAGTTTTTTTCTAAAGTAATCATTCTTGATTTCGACATTGAATGTGCTAAGATATCTGGAGATATATACAGGTTTTTAAAACAAAAAGGAACAATGATTGGTACAGAAGATATACTTATAGCGTCTGTTTCGATGAAACATAAATGCAAATTAGCTACCAACAACATAAAAGATTTTGGAAGAATTAAAGGGTTAAATATAGTTTGACCTAACCCACGGAGTTAGTTTTTTTTAATCCATTTATAAACAAAGAAGCGGTGCTGATGGTGCCGCTTTTTTTTATTTAAAGATGTTTCGAGGCAACCTGCCGTCAAAACCTAGCCCCGATAGTAGCGGCAGCCCGCTGCTTGGTATCGGAAATGGGGATGCAGCGGCTACAGCGGATAGCGGGACGCACCATGATACGAGAAGAAGCTATAGGCTCCATATAAGAATTAGGAATTATAAATTAGGAGAATGGGCGGTTATTCCTTGAATATATCCAGCCTGTCCTTGGGCTTGAGCTCTATCAGCCATTTGAAATCCTTCAGTTTCAACTCTTGGGCCGACAGCTCGTTCATGGGATAAAAGGTGGCATCGGGACGGTTCAGGAATTTTATGCTCGACACTTTGTTGTTGGTTAGATAAATCCAGATGTCGCTGCAGTCGGCCCTGTTTACACCCACAAATTTCTCCTCCTTGTCCTTGCCATAATAGATCGTTTGTCCGTTTCCGGCCACCTTTATCTTGTATAAATGCGAGCTGTCGTCGAAATATCCGGTCACGTTTCGCCCCTTTATCTGGTCGAAACGAAAGGTATCCGTCTGCGAAATGATGAAGGAATTGTGGTAGATGTCCATCTTGTCGATGCGCTTGTTTTTCATGGTGATGGTGATGGTATCGCCCGTCATCTGGCTTTCTTTGGACCAAATCACTGGCTGACGATACATCCGCGTAACCGAATCTTCGGAGGAATAAGTGAGCGAATCGCACTTGCCCTGCAAATCTTCCTTGAAAAACCGAACATGATGGTAGGCAAACATGCGCCTGATGTTGTTGATGGAATCGAAAGTGGATTTCAAGGTGTCGGCATGCATGAACAAGGAATCATTGGTAAAAATCTGTATCATCATGGCGCTGTCGGTCACGATGCTTTCATCCTCCTTTTCATGATATACGCCTATGTTGCCCGACACAATGATTTTCTGCACGGTATCTTTAATGATGACATTTCGAAAGGCCTTTCCAATGCCATTTTTACGGTCGTAATACAAACTGTCTCCCCACATCTTCTGCTCTTTTGTGATGATGAATGCGTTTTCTTTGAAGCTGGAGACATCCTTTTCAGTATCATACCAGCCATTCTCGCAATAGATGAGATTTTCCTTGCTTGTAATCGTCGTCGGACCGAAGAAATAAACGATTTTGGTGGTCATGTCATATTTCAAGGTATCCGAATGAATGACATATTTAGGATTCACCAGCACCACGTCCTTTGTGAAGACAAAGATGTTTTCATTGGCATAAAAACAGCCTATCTTGCTGGTCAAGGTGTTGTCCTTATCCACAATCTTTGCGTTGTTGTTGTAATTCGCAATGTTGGTGTTCATATCATAAGTCATGTATTCCGTCGTCAACGTCATCTTGTTGTCCAACAACTTGCAATAGCGAAACAACTCGGCAAACTTCTTGTCTCCATCATAATTCAATTGGTCTCCATAAATATGAATCGAATCATTCTTGATGATATGCACCCTCGAATAAGCATAAATGAAATTCTTTTCGGTAGGAAAGTGAGCACTGTCGCAAAACATCACCGCCGAATCTTGTGCAAATTCCACATGGCCATTCAACTTTCTCACCTTACCACCCTTTTGTTCGTCATATTCCAGATTATCGGAATGAACAAGATTTATCTTAGAAGGCTGTTGGGCATAAATTTGTGTGACAAGCCCGACATAAATCAAGAAATATTTTAAAAGACGCTTCATCGTTAAACTCTAAACTATTTCTTGCCAGTTATATTTCTATTATTGATTAATAGGAAATAAGACAAGACACTATCGCATCAAGGTCTGTTCCCTATCCGGACCTACACTTACGATGATAATTGGAATATTCAATTCCATCTCCAAAAAGTTGATATAATTTTGCAACTCCTTAGGCAACTCGTTCGCATTGGTTAGTTTAGTCAAATCCTTATCCCATCCAGCTATCTCATGATAAACCGGAATAACAGGATCATGAATTATGTCAAAAGGCATATAGTCTATTATCTCGCCACGGTATTTATAATGAGTACAAGCCTTGATGGTATCAAAACCGCTCAATACGTCCGCCTTCATCATAACCAATTTGGTTACGCCATTAATCATTATTGCATATCGCAATGCAGGCAAATCAATCCAGCCGCATCTTCTGGGTCGCCCAGTCGTTGCACCAAATTCATGTCCAATCTTTCTCAATTTTTCACCAGTTTCATCATTAAGCTCTGTCGGAAAAGGTCCACTCCCTACCCTAGTTGCATAAGCCTTGAAAATACCGATTACATCCCCAATCTTATTAGGTGGTATCCCCAATCCGGTACAAGCCCCAGCAGTAATTGTATTTGATGAAGTCACAAAAGGATACGAACCAAAATCAATATCCAATAAAGACCCTTGGGCTCCTTCAGCCAAGATGCTTTTCCCCTCACGAATATACTGATTGATAAGATGTTCCCCATCTATGCACTGGAACTGCTTGATGAATTCAATGCCATCAAACCACTCCTTTTCCACCTCCGTCAAATCATATTTGTAATCATAAAAGCCAAGAAGGTCATCATGCTTCTTCACCAAAAAATTATAACGATCCCTAAAGTCATGATGAAATATATCTCCCACCCTCAAGCCATTCCTTCCAGTTTTATCCATATAAGTTGGTCCAATGCCCTTCAATGTAGAACCAATCTTTTCAGTTCCCTTTGATGCCTCTGATGCAGCGTCCAAAAAACGATGCGTAGGCAAAATCAAATGAGCCTTCTTGGATATGAACAACTTGCTTTCCACCTTCACACCCATATCCTGAAGTTTCACTATCTCCTTCTTCAGCACGATAGGATCTATCACAACCCCGTTTCCAATGATATTACAACAATTATCCCTGAAAATTCCAGAAGGAATAGTATGCAACACATGCTTGATTCCATTGAACTCCAACGAATGGCCAGCATTCGGTCCACCCTGAAACCTCGCTATCACACTATAGTTTGGCGACAACACATCCACCACCTTACCTTTACCCTCGTCACCCCATTGCAAACCCAAAAGCACATCAACACCCATAATATTATTTTATTGATTTAAAATTTAGAAAATTCCTTTTTATCTATAAAAATTAATCCTTCTTGAACTTCGAAAGACCTTCCTCCAAACTATCCGTAACCACAAAAACCATAATCAACTTCGTAATCACCAACAACTCCTTCACCTTCGCCGAAACACAAGAAATCACCACCTCACCACCAGCCTTCCTTGCCTTCGTCAGTATCGAAACCAACACATTCAAACCTGTACTGTTTATATATTTCACATGCTCCATCTCAATCAGGAAACGAGTCTTGCCCTCCAATACAAACTCCTCCACCTCCCCAAGCAATCCATCCACCTGCTGCCTATCCAACAAGCTCCCATTCAACCGGACGACACTCACACCATCCTTGTCTTCAATATTATAATTAAAATCCATGTTCTATAATTTTTAAACCTATTTTTTCTTCACGTTCATGTCAAAATGCTCACAATGTTTCGCGGTTGCAAGTTTATCACATTTTCCGTACAATATCAAAGAATGATGCGTAACTTTAAATCCCAGCAAACTCCCAATCATGCTCCTCACCTGCTGAATCCGAGGATCGCAAAACTCCAACACCACACCACAATCCTCACACAGCAAATGATCATGCTGCTTAAACTCAAACGACTTCTCATAAACCGCCATCCCCTTCCCAAACTGATGCCGCGTAATCAAGTCACAAGCCAACAACAGCTCAATCGTATTATAAATCGTCGCCCTGCTCACCCCCACCTTCTTCCCGCTCAACATCCCAAACAAACCCTCCGCATCAAAATGCCCCTCCAACCCATAAATCTCCTCCAAAATCCTAAACCGCTCCGGCGTTTTCCTATGACCATTCCGCACCAGATAATCCGAAAACACATCCCTCACCACCAAAAAAATATTCTTTCCCTTATTCACCATCAGCCAATATTAAATTCATAAACCAAATCATAAAATAAATGTTCACGTGTCAAAACTACAATAATCCCATGAAATCAAACCCCACACCGCAAAACTAATAAAATAACCAAACATCCCTCCATTCATAATTCATATCTCATAATTCATAACTTTTTTTTAAGCCTATATCCTCCTCACGCCCCATCCACGTCCCGCTATCCGCTGTAGCCGCTGCCTCCCCAATACCGACACCAAGCAGCGGGCTGCCGCTACTATCGGGGCT
>CAIWCG010000208.1 GCA_903911135.1 uncultured Bacteroidota bacterium | reverse complement strand
TTAAAAATAATAATATTAAAAACTAAAAAAAATTAAGCTATGCCACATCCTAAACATAAGATTTCGAAATCGCGAAGGGATAAAAGAAGAACTCATGATAAATTGACGCCTTCTCAATTGAGCAAATGTTCCAATTGCGGAGCACCGGTTCTTTACCACAGAGTATGTGGAGAGTGCGGTTATTACCGAGGTAAATTGGCCATCGAGAAAGCTGTAGTAGCTTAGATTGATTATAAATGATGGGTTATGGATTATAAATTGAGGCGACTCATTTATAATTGATGATTCATGAATCCTATTTTATAATTCATTGATGAGATTAGGTATTGATATAATGGGTGGAGATTATGCACCAGAGCAAACAACTCTGGGTGCCATTGCAGCCCAAAAGGAACTGCCTGCAGATGTTACCTTGGTATTGATAGGTGATAAGGACCAAATACTAGCCATTATGGCTCGTGAAGGTGCTTCACCAGATTCATTCGAGCTAATTCATACTACCGAAGTTATCGGAATGGGGGAACATCCTACGAAAGCCATGACACAAAAACAAAATTCGTCCATTTCAGTTGGTTTTGGATTATTGAAAGCCGGAAAGTTGGATGCTTTTGCAAGCGCAGGCAATACAGGAGCCATGTTTGTTGGTTCTATCATGCTTATAAAACCAATAGAAGGAGTTCTTCGTCCTGCTATCGCCTCAAAGATTCCCCGACCCGATGGTTCTGTGGGAGTTATTCTTGATGTAGGAGCCAATGCGGATTGCAAACCCGATTTCTTAGTGCAGTTTGCCATGCTGGGTTCTATTTTCCTTCAAAACGTTTTCAATATCAGTAATCCTAAAGTAGGATTGATAAATATTGGCGAAGAAGCCGAAAAGGGTAATATCCTAAGCCAGACAACATATAAATTGATGTCGGAGAATCCGAAAATAAACTTCATAGGAAATGTGGAAGGCAGGGACATGTTCAACAACAAGGCCGATGTAATTGTCTGTGATGGGTTTACTGGAAACATTATGCTTAAGGAAGCGGAATCATTTTATTCCCTATTGGTTGAAAGAAACATTACAGATCCTTATTTTGAGTCATTTAACTATGAAAACTTCGGTGGAACTCCCATCTTAGGAGTCAATTCAAATGTTATCGTTGCACATGGAATCTCCAACGCCAAGGCAATCAAGAACATGATATTTTTAACAAAAGAAATTACTGAAGCTAAACTTTCCGAGAAGATCAAATTAGCTTTTAATTAATATATAATGAATAAGATTACAGCCGCTATCACATGTGTTCAGGGATATGTTCCCGATTATATCCTGACCAACAAAGAGTTGGAAACCATGGTGGATACTACTGATGAGTGGATACTTTCTCGCACCGGCATCAACGAAAGAAGGATACTGAAAGGGGAAGGTAAAGGCACATCCGATATGGCTGCTGAAGCAGTTATGGCTCTTTGCGCCAAAAGAGGAATTTCTCCTGATGAGATAGAATTGCTTATTTGCGCAACTGCTACTCCTGACATGATGTTTCCAGCTACTGCGAATGTGATTTGCGACAAGGTAGGAGCGAAGAATGCTTTCAGTTATGATATCATGGCTGCCTGTTCCGGTTTTTTATATTCCATAGTTACGGCCTCCAAGTTCATAGAGACTGGCCAATACAAAAAGGTAGTGGTGGTAGGTGCCGACAAGATGAGTTCCATTATTGATTATACCGACCGTGCCACTTGCGTAATCTTCGGTGATGGTGCAGGTGCTGTGCTGCTTGAGCCAAATACCGATGGACTTGGAATAATGGATTCTGTCTTGAAGTCGGATGGTTCTGGAAGGCATTTTCTTCATCAGAAAGCTGGTGGGTCGGCAAAACCAGCAAGTCATCAAACGGTAGATGCAAGGGAGCATTATGTATATCAAGAGGGGCAAACGGTGTTTAAATTTGCGGTGGTGAATATGGCCGAAGTATCGGCAGAGGTGATGGAGAGGAACCATCTTACAGCAGATGATATTGCATGGTTGGTTCCGCATCAGGCAAACAAAAGAATCATCGACGCCACTGCAAAGCGAATGGGATTGAGCAGCGAAAAGGTGATGCTCAACATTCAGAAGTTTGGCAATACAACCAATGGCACTATCCCTTTGTGTTTATGGGAATGGGAAAATAAATTGCATAAAGGCGACAACCTGATTCTATCCGCTTTCGGTGGAGGATTTACATGGGGTGCCGTATATATTAAATGGGCTTATGATACAAAATAACAGCCACATGAACGCTTTATCCATCAATGGAATTTCAGTTTCCGGCAAGGTTGTTTTTACAATTTTCAAAAATATTTTATAGTTTTGGCTCCACAAAATAATTAACAATGAACTTAAAACAAATCCAGGATCTTATCAAATTCGTCTCAAAGGCAGGCGTATCAGAGGTATCTTTAGAAACTAAAGAGGTTAAGATAACCATAAAAACCGGCTCAAAAGTGGAAGTGGCTGCCGCACCAATTCTCCCTCAGGTGGTAGCTGTGGCACCTGTTGCCGCTCCAGTTCAGCAAATTGCAGCTGCCCCTGTGGCTACTGCTGAGAAAGTTGCGGCTGATGCAAAGGCCAGCGACGAATCGAAATACATTACCATAAAATCGCCGATGATTGGTACTTTCTACCGCACTCCTTCGCCTGATAAACCACCTTTTGTAAATGTGGGCGATGAGATAAAAGTTGGAAAAGTAATTTGTATCATCGAAGCCATGAAGCTTTTCAATGAAATTGAGTCGGAAGTGTCGGGCACCATCGTGAAAGTATTGGTGGATAACTCGACTCCGGTGGAATATGACCAGCCTTTATTCTTGGTTAATCCAGCATAAGACTTAGCAATAATATAAAAACATAAGGGCCGCTTTGAACATTTCAGAGCGGCTTTCTTATTTTTAATGTATGATGGCACTGCGTGGAAATCAGTGGCATAATATCTTCGTAGGATGGCACTGACTGGGAATCAGTGGCATAATATCTTTGTAGGATGGCACTGACTGGGAATCAGACGGCATAAAATCTTTGTAGGATGGCACTGACTGGGAATCAGACGGCATAAAATCTTTGTAGGATGGCACTGACTGGGAATCAGACGGCATAAAATCTTTGTAGGATGGCACTGACTGGGAATCAGTGGCATAAAACTTTTGTAGGATGCCACCCTTGCAGAAACGGATGGTATAAAATTTTTGTATGATGCCACCCTTACAAGTACAGATGGCATAAAACTTTTGTATGATGCCACCCTTACAAGTACAGATGGCATAAAACTTTTGTATGATGCCACCCTTACAGAAACAGATGGCATAAAATTTTTGTATGATGCCACCCTTGCAGAAACGGATGGTATAAAATTTTTGTATGATGCCACCCTTGCAAGAACAGATGGCATCAAGATAAAATTTCATGATCAAGACAAATATTGACCATCATCAGAAATAATGAAGCAAAAAAAAGCGGGAAGAACATGAGTCCTTCCCGCAATAATTCAATGGAGAGATTTCTGTTATTGAACTACGATTTTTGTTTGTAATATGCCTTCTTCGTTTTGAATGGTCACCAGATAAAGCCCTTTGGCTAAGGAAGCAAGACCAATCTCGAACTGGTTGTTTCCTGCTGTTGCCTGATGAGATTCATTGATGATCGTTCGTCCTGCAAGGTCGGTGAATCTTAAGTTATAGTTGCCACCATTATCAGAATTGAAGGTGATGGTAACCTTATCGCTGGCAGGATTTGGATAGGCGGTGAAATCAGTAACCGACATGCCATCAGCAGTTCCTTCCAACCTTGGCAAAGTGGTGAAAACCTGTGAAGGACTGAATGCAGAGGTGTTGGTTTGAGCCGCATTGCAATTGGTTCTTATCTGCCAGTCGTATTGCGTATTTCGAGCCAAGCCAGAGAATGTAAAGTGGGTATTTGGAGCCACCGTGTAGTTGGTCCAGTTGTTTTGCAAATGCTTGCTGATACGAACCGTGTAGCCTACATAGCAGGATGGCTGAACCCAATTTGCAACTGCCGTAGTGGAAGCAATGTTTGTGGTAGCAAGGCTGGTAGGAGCATTGCAAGCATTTGAAACTGTGGCAGCAGAAGTGCCGGTACAGCCATTGGTGCTAGTTACCGTAACGGTGTAAGTTCCGCTTGCATTAACGCTGATGGATGGGGTAATGGCCGCATTGCTCCATGCATAGCTTGCAAACCCAGTACCGACTGACAAGGTAGCCGAACCACCACCACAGAAAGTATTAAGACCTGTAGTTAGGATGTTTGGCATAGGCGATGCTAATGCCGTGATGGTGCGTTGAGCCGAGTTGGTGCAACCCGCTGCATTATGAACGGTAACCGTATAAATACCACCTGAATTGACATTTATTGAAGCGCCTGTACCACCGTTGCTCCAAGAATATCCAGCATAAGACCCTGTGGTCAAAGTAACAGAACCTCCAGTGCAGATAGATGTAGGTCCGCTTGCAGTGATGACAGGAATAGTTTGAGTAGATGCGGTAACGGTAGCAGAAGTAGTGCCTGTGCAACCAACGGAATTAGTAACAGTAACAGCGTATGTTCCTGCTACAGAAGCTGCGATGGACTGGTTGGTTCCGCCATTGCTCCAAGAATATGCTGCATAACCTGGAGAAGATAAAACTACAGGGTTGCTGTTGCAGATAACCGTTGCTCCAGAAATAGCTGGTGAAGGAGCAGGATTATAAATGAAAGGAACTGAAGCAGAAGCAAGGCCATTGGCAGTTACTACCAAGTTGTAAGTTCCGAATGGCAAGCCTGCAGGCAAAGTGAAGTGTGTGGTGTCTGCAGCACTTCCTCTTTGTACGCCAGTACTGTTCCAGTTGAAAGTACGGACATAATATACATTAGGTCCTTGTGTCAATCTGATAACTGGGTAGTTGCTGTCATTTTGATTTTCATCACCGAAAGCAGAACCTTGGTTGATACCATTGAATCCTGTACCGGTAATCATGAAGTTGGTGCAACCGGATTGAACAACATGACCAATCACTGGAGCCCTTTCTGATAATTGAGAACCACTTGGGGTGTATACATAATACTGGGATGAACTAGCATCTTGATTAAACGACATGAAGATGCTTCCATCAGGCAAATTCAAAAAATTCACCTGTTGGCTGATGGCACTCAGTGTTGGATTTCCTGTTGGTGCATTAAGTTGCGTAAAGGTGTTGGTCTGATAATTGAATTCATAAAAGTAGGTAGGAGCAGGGAAGTTATTTCCTTGATAAGGCGCTTGAGAACATGCAAAAAGAATGTTTCCATTCGTTAAGCTTGAACCTGGGCCATCAGGCATTCCCATGTCATTTGGAAGATCAGGACCTGCAGCCCAAGTACCAGGAGCAATGCCACCTGATGGTGTATAATACGCGGTATGTCCAGTTGACCCAATGAAGAAAGAACGACCATCAGGCAATAAGAATGCTGGTCCAGTTTCATATCCATAAGGATCATAAAGTGCGACAGGCACATCCGAATCGGAAATCCATTGGTTCAATGATGGAATATACCTCTCGGAATGGAATGGAGAGGTGTAAGTATAAGAGCTGTCCAAACGTGGCATCTCTACGAACAATATGCTATTGTCTGCCAGTTTCAGCCACATCGACTCATTCTGCACTCCTCTGCAATCAGGTCCTGGAGTGTAGGTGTTTGTAGTTGGATTATAGATAGTGGTGTGTCTTAAATTGTAATAGTCATAAACCAATGCCTGCAATACATTTCCATTGTCAAGCATGATGGAGTTACCATCGCTCATCGTGTGTCCTGGGCCTATGCACTCTGTCCAAACGTCAGTCAATGGATCATAAACTTCTCCATGTTTTCCTGCTTGAGTTCCATCGGTGCCATATTCGCCTCCAGCTGCATATACTCTTCCATCCATCATTACGTCAGATGAAAATGCATATCTTGAGCGAACCATTGGAGATGTTGAACTCCATGTTCCATTCACATAGCTGCCATGAATATCCGGCTTAAGTATATCCCAGATTGTTCCTATGCCGTCACTACCGCCAGCATTGGTTTTGCACATCACAGAACCATCAGAAAGCAACAAGGTAATTCCCATGTTTGGATGTGGTGCCAAGGTGGCTACCGGTGTCCAAGTAAATCCTAAATGCTCTTGCTCCAATAATGGTGTAGAAATAGAAGTCAATGAACTGTTGGAACAGGTTAAAACACACTGATACCAAGTATCCATAGTGCCTGATGTGCTATAATACTTTGCGATAGCTCCAGTGATGTCTGAATAGGTTATTCCATCTGGTGATGATTGCCACTGATAAGTCAGTCCGTCAGTATTTTCAGCACCAGCCAAAGTCAATTTGAATACAACATTTTGCCCTACCGGATTAGAACCTGATGTTGTTACTCCTGCTGTTGGAATTCCTGAACAAGGAATAGGTACATATACCTTTACATTATCTAAATATAAGTTGTTTCCATAAGCGCTGATGGCATTGAATTGAACCATGTTCGTGCCAATTGGCAATGGATAGGAGAATGATTTCCACTGTCCTGAATTCGGTACAAATGGCCCGCCGGTAATATCACCTCCGGTATTCAGCGGTCCATTGTCTCCACCATCCAAAAGTGCCAACTGTGTGAAGCTCGTTCCTCCATCCGTGGAGTATAAAACTTCCAATTGGTCATCGCTATTGAAAGCCGTTGCATAAGCTTCATCAAAATAAAGGAAATATCCTGGAGGCGTTGGCATGAATTGTGCACTCGTCAACACATCATTTCCACTTGGCAGATCCCAATAGTCAAACATAGCCGATGCACTTCCATCTCCATTTGCACTGGCGTTTGTGGAGTATCTCCAAGGGTAAGCCGAGTTAGCTGATTCCGACCAGCAATTGTCTGGAAAAATACCGCTTTCAAAGTTCTGAAGCAATGGCAATCCCAATACGGTAACATCCACTTCTACAGATGTTGAAGTAGCAGTCATTCCCGTATTCGAACAGGTGATTACACACTGATAATAAGTCGTATTGTTTTGTGCAACGGTAAGGATGGAAGAGTTCGCACCTACAATATCAGAAAACAAAATATTATCTGATGATGATTGCCATTGATAAACCAATCCTGGCGTATTGTCAGCTCCTACCAATATCACATGAAACATGTTGAAAGGACAAACTGGACCTGCAAAACAAGTTGCTGCTCCAGCACTTGGCGTACCGGTACATTGTTGATTTACCTGTATATTATCCAAGAATAAATTGTTTCCATAAGCACTGATGGCATTGAAACTTACCATGTTCGTTCCAGCAGGCAATACGAATGTAAAAGTCTGCCATTGTGTCGATGTTGGAACGAAATAACCATTCGTCACATCGCCTCCTGTGTTCAATGGACCTGTGTCTCCTCCATGCAATAAGATCAATTGCGTATAGGTCGCTCCACCATCACTGCTCGTCAGAACTTCCAATTGGTCATCACTGTTCTGATAAGCCGCGTAGGCCTCGGTGAAAACCAACAAATCGCCTGCTGCTGAAGGTGCAAATGTATACGTGTTTAGTTGCTCAGAACCAGCAGAGATGTCATAGAAATCAATGAATGTCGAGCTGCTCCCAACTCCATAACCGCTTGCATTCGCATGGGCAGCCCAAGGAACGCCGGTGTTGTTTGATGCCGTCCACCCTGCTGGTGGATAAATTGCACCCTCAAAATCTTCTGATACTGCCTGGCCAAAGGAATTGCCAGCAAAAAGCAGCATCGCCACAACCATAAACTTCCATGCCATTCGGAAGAAAGAACCCTTCTTTTTTGTGTCTTGCTTAATGTGTTTTTGTAAATCCATAATAAATATTAATTAATTTTTGCTTACTCTTTAAGGTTTTCAGCTTCCCCGATTTTATTCATATTGATAGGTCGCAAAAATATCGTCCGTCATAATTGTTTGCAATACCTATTTTGTGTAATGTCTTTTTTTAATTATTACAGCACTTTTTTCTTGTTCTGAACATCAAAACATCATTTTTTTATTGTTATGGGGCGGGCGACGTAACATTCCTTGCGACTCTTTGTTTGGATTAATCAATAATAATTCTCTTTTAACCTAAAATACTTCCATTTGGATGTTCTAAAACAGCAAAACCCCACCGGCAGATTTGCAAATTGGGATATAAGACCTTAAAACACCATCTGCTCTTTCGTGGATGGGGATTTAAGACTAGAAATCCCTATCCCGGAAACCCGGGATAGGGAAATGCATACTAGACCTCTTTCATAATTCATAGTTAATTAGAGCAGTAATTAGATTGAGTCTAAGTGTAAATCTTTTTCTTCTGTTTCGGTATTTTTCAGCCATTATCTTAAATATTTTGACCTTTCTAATAATATTTTCGACCAACACACTTTGGGAACTTATCTCCTGATTTTGCTTCTTATCTTCTTTTGATAGTGGATTTCTTTTTGTGTTTTTCTTTGGTAATTGAGACTTGCTATGGAGTTTCATTAATCCCTGATAGCCGCTATCAGCAAGTATTTTAATCGATTCTTTTACGCGTACTTTACTATTTTTGAAGATGTGAAAGTCATGTCTTCTTCCTTTCCCAACAGTTGTGCAAATGATTCTGCCCGTTCTTTCATCTATTACTAACTGACTTTTTAGGGAATGTTTCTTCTTTTTCCCTGAATAGTACTGCCGCTGTTTTTTTTAGGACGTTCAATCGGATGCTCGCTTACATCAACTACTACGACCTCCCATTCTACATCACTTTTCGTTAACGTCTTTTTGCCTGGCAAATGAAACAGGTCACTTTTTATTAACCACTTTTCCAACGTTGTGATGATCCGCCAACACTGGGCTTCACTAATATTATAGCTAACCGCAATGTGTGCAAAAGTCCGATATTCCCTATAATACATCAACAACATCAAGACCTTGTCCCTCCAATTGAGTTTTTCTTTCGGACCTCGTTTCTTGCCTTTGACTTTTCTCGTTTGAAGCTGACTAATTCGCTTTGATTCCGAAACTATTTTTTCAAAGGTAGCGGGCGAAATTCCGACTAATCGTTTAAACTGTGTCGGGCTCAGTTTTTTTACCATTTTCCATTTCATGGAGCAAAATTAATAGTAAATTACTCCTAAATGCCAATCGTTATTGATTTTTTACAAACTATAGGCTGTTAATTATGAAAGAGGTCTATTATTTGTAGTAGGAGTAGTGGGATTTCCAGGTTCTGTTCTGTTATTAGATATTGAAGGAATTGAAGATGAGTTTTGATGATTATTATAATGGTTTAAC
>CAIWCG010000207.1 GCA_903911135.1 uncultured Bacteroidota bacterium | reverse complement strand
GGTAATGATGAATCCCCCATGAATTATACTGATAACACATTTCATTTCAGGCAGGACAGCTCCTTTTTATATTATTTTGGTATTGACTTTCCGTCAATCGCTGCAATAATTGATGTTGATAATCAGCGCCAGATTATTTTTGGTAATGATTATACCATAGATGACATTGTTTGGATGGGCCCTCAGCCAACCATTTTGGAACGTGCCCTTCAATCAGGAATTTCTGAATCAATGCCGGTTTCCGGTTTATCTGGGTTTCTGAAACAAGCCGGAAATGCGGGTAGAAAAATCCATTTTCTACCTCCCTATCGTGCCGAAAACAAACTCAAACTTCAATCTTTGCTCAATCTCTCACCTGATCAGATCCATGGTCTGGCTTCTTTGGCTCTGGTGAAAGGTGTTGTAAGTCAGCGTGAAATCAAATCGGTTGAAGAAATAACCGAAATTGAGAAGGCAGTGGACCTATCGGTGGATATGCACGTTGCTGCTATAAAAATGGCGCGTCCAGGAATGATAGAGGCACAAATAGCGGCCAGGGTTTATGAAGTTGCCTTGGAGCAGGATTGTAATATTTCCTTCCCGATTATAGCCACCATTAACGGACAAACACTGCATAATCATTCACATCATAACTTGCTGAAGGAAGGAGATTTATTTCTTGTGGATGCAGGTGCCGAATCGCAATTGCATTATGCGGGTGATCTTTCAAGTACCTTTCCGGTAAGCAAAAAATTTACCACTATTCAGAAAGAGATCTATCAGGCAAGCCTTATGGCGCACGAAATAGCAGTCAAAACCATTGCTCCGGGTATTCCGTTTAAGGAGGTTCATTTGGCTGCATGTCTTTCATTGACCAATTCGATGAAACAATTAGGACTTATGAAAGGAGATGAAAATGAAGCCGTTGCCGTCGGGGCACATGCCTTATTCTTCCCTTGTGGAACAGGGCATATGATGGGTCTGGACGTACACGACATGGAAGATCTGGGCGAAGTTTGGGTTGGGTATAACGGTGAACCTAAAAGTACTCAATTTGGACTTAAATCATTAAGATTTGCCAAGAAGCTTCAGCCGGGTCACGTTTTCACTATTGAGCCTGGTATCTATTTTATTCCCGAATTAATTGATAAATGGAAGGCAGAAGGAAAATTTAATGAATTTTTAAACTGGTCTGAAATTGAAAAATTCAGGAACTTTGGCGGAATCCGAAACGAAGAAAATTTTCTTGTCACTGAAAACGGATATCGTCGTCTTGGAAAAGAAAAACCCAAAACGATTGAAGAGGTGGAGTCAATAAGGAATTATTAGTCTATCTTAATCGGCAAGCTCTTCATCTTGCATCTTTAGTTTAATATCAGGGTGTTTATATAGACTGATTCTAAATAATTTTGCAGAATAAGCGATGATTAAATCCTAAGTACAAATATTGGGAATTTTATAACATCAAATAGTTGAAATAATGAAATTCGAATGGAAAGGGGTTTTCCCCGCAGTCACAACAAAATTCACTGACGATGATCAATTGGATTTTGACGCCTTTGACCTTAATCTTAGAGCTCAACTCGATGCCGGAGTGGATGGTATTATTTTGGGCGGGTCTTTGGGAGAGGCAAGTACTTTACTTCAGGAAGAAAAAGATGCGCTGCTAATACACACAGTTAGTGTAGTTGCCCGTCAAGTGCCGGTTTTAATGAACGTGGCTGAACAATCAACCAAGGCGGCTGTGGAGGCTG
>CAIWCG010000206.1 GCA_903911135.1 uncultured Bacteroidota bacterium | reverse complement strand
CACCATGATACGAGAAGAAACCATAGGCTTCAAAAAATCAGGAATTATAATTAATCAAAAAGACCAGTTTATACCAAAGCCTTTTAGAATTAATTTTTGAGATTAATGTTAATTATTGCCCGATGGCAGTTCTGGCAACATGCTCCATGATGTTTTGGGAATCAGGAGAGATGAGATTGTTTAGCCAAAATGGAGCGCAACCGATAGCGAGAATAGCAAGGATAAGCAATGAAGATGCAAGTTTTTCATTCCAAGTGGCATCTTTAAGATGCAGATAATGTTCGTTGGTAATGGGGCCCATAACTGATTTCCCCAATGCCCGAAGGATATAAACTGCCGTAACCACCAAGGACATGCAGCCTAAAATGGTGGCTATTCGGTGGAAATTATCAGGATTTTGCCAAGAACCGACAAAGACCGTCATTTCGGCCACAAACCCACTGAAGCCAGGTAAGCCAAGAGAACATAAACCTGCTATGAAAATGACAGTGGAGATAAATGGAATAGTTTTCAATAATCCGCCAAGCTCTGCCACCATTCGGGTGTGAGAGCGTTCGTAAATCATGCCTATTGCAGCGAAGAAAAGGGCTGTCATCACACCATGAGAAACCATTTGAAGCACTGCCCCAGTGATGGAAACCTTGGTCAACATTCCGATTCCAAGCAACACAAAACCGCAATGGCTAACGGAAGAATAAGCGTTGATATATTTCAAATCCTTCTGCATCATGGTGGCAAATGCACCATATATGATAGCTATGGTAGAAAGGATAATGATGATGGTAGAGTATTCCTTTGCAGCTTCCGGCATCAGATAGGTTGCCACTCGAAGACATCCATATCCGCCCAGTTTCATTGAAATTCCTGCCAAGAACATGGATGCTGCCGTAGGTGCAGATGAGTGACCGTCAGGAGCCCAAGTATGAAAAGGAAAAATGGCTGTGAACACTCCAAAGCCAAGAAAAGCCATCGGAAAGAAGATCATTTGCAGGTTTAAAGGCATCTGCTGCTTGGAAATGCTTAGCAAATCATAGATATGAGCACCAGTGGCACCCACAGAATTATAATATATTCCAATGAGTGAAATCAAAATCAAGGCAGAACCGCCCATCAGCATCAAAACCAGTTTCATGGCACTATATTCCTTCTTTCCACTACCCCAAATGCCTATCAAAAGGAACTTTGGAATAACGGCAAGTTCCAAGAAGAAGAACATCAGGAACAAATCCAAAGACAGGAAGAAACCGTAGGCTCCTACACTTAAAAACACCAAGAGAAAGAAGAATTCCTTTACCTTGTCTTCTATTTTCCAAGAAAACAAAATACCTGTCAACACAACAAATGAGGTCAATAATACCATGGCGACGGAAATGCCATCCACACCTAAATAATATTCAATGTTAAAGTTGGCGTACCATGCCTGTCGCTCGATGAAAAGCATTTTTGCTGTATTGCCTGCATTTCTTTCAATTGTATAAAAATAAAGTAAAGCCAAGGAAAGTATCAATTGAATGGCTGCTCCTGCAAAGGCAACAATTTTTATTTGCTTAGGGTTCTTGAACAACAAAATCGCCAGTGCAGTAAGAAGAGGAACTATTATTAAGATTGATAAATTCATTTCTAAAACGGTTTTATTATTTCAAAAGAAAAATGAATAAAATTACAAAGCCTATTATTCCGAAGAAGAAATAGATGGCATAATTTTGAACCCTGCCAGATTGCATGCCCTTGATGGTATCGGATATTTCTTGCGTAAGCGTGGCAAGCAAATTAATGAAGCCATCAACGATGTTTCTATCGAACCAAGCTGCAGGCCTACCAATCAAGTTAAAAATCAGTTTCTTTGTTATGAAAAGATAAATCTCATCAAAGTAAAACTTATGGTATGCAGACGTATAAATTCCTTTCAATACAACGGATATGTTATTTGCTTTTTCATTTGCATTCTTATAAAAGCTCATGGCTAAAAAGATACCTCCCAATGCAATCAACACAGGAGCTATTGAAAAGGTCAAATGCATTTCAGTATGTAATTCGGCTCCATCAGAAGAAACGAATTTGCCAAAAGGAACAAATCCAGCAACGATGGAACATACTCCAAGTATGATTAGAGGCAACATCATGGTTGTAGAACCTTCACCATGATGTTCACCATGCAGGTGGGCTTCCTTATTCCAAAATATGGAGAAATAAAGTCGAAACATATAAAAAGCGGTGATACCTGCTGTGGCGATTGCTAAATAAAAGATTACAGGATTTGATTGAAAGGCCGCCGAAAGAATCTCTTCCTTACTGAAAAAGCCTGCAAACGGAGGAATTCCAGCAATTGCCAAACATGCAATAAGAAAGGTCAGATGGGTGATTGGCATAAACTTTCTCAAGCCACCCATATCCTTCATATCATTTGAATGAACATAATGAATGACGGCGCCAGCACCCAAGAACAACAATGCCTTGAACATGGCGTGGGTAAACAAGTGGAACATGGAAGCCATATACCCTAATCCATTTTCTCCACCATAGCTTGAAACCCCAAGAGCAAACATCATGAAACCGATTTGAGACATGGTGGAATAGGCCAACACACGCTTGATATCAGTTTGGGTGCAAGCGATGATTGCAGCAAACAACGATGAAAAGATGCCCACATAAGCTACTACATGCAAGGCACCTGGACAAGATAGAGCATAGATTGGGAATAACCGTGCAACTAAATATACTCCTGCCACAACCATTGTTGCAGCATGAATCAACGCTGAAACAGGTGTTGGACCTTCCATTGCATCGGGTAGCCAAATATGAAGTGGAAACATAGCTGATTTACCGGCACCACCCATAAACACTAAAACCAATCCCCAAGACAAGGCGCTAAACCCAAGGAAAGATGATGCCACTATACCTTTCAAATAAGTGGATTCAGGTGAAGTAAGCCGTTGAATCAAGGTTTCGAAATCCAATGTTTCTGCATTGAAGGATAGTATTAGAATGCCAATTAGAAAACCTAAATCGGCAAAACGGGTAACAATAAATGCTTTCTTGGAAGCGGCAACTGCCGATGGCTTATCGTAATAAAAACCTATCAAAAGAAACGAAGATACACCAACCAATTCCCAGAAAATATAGATTTGAAAGATATTACAAGCCAATACCAATCCAAGCATGGAAAAGGTAAACAAGGACAAAAAGGAATAATATACGGAGAACCGATCTTCCCCTTTCATATATCCAAGACTGTAAACATGGACCATCAGGGAAATAAAGGTAACCACCACTATCATCATTACAGATATGGGATCCAAGATTATTCCTAAATCAATGGAGATATTCGGTGTGAATTGTAGCCAAGTATATTTTAATGCAATGATCTTTTGATAAACCCCATTTACCTGACCTACCACAAAAAAGTACTGATAAGCCGTTATCAAGGAAAGCAAAGTCGAAGCGAAGATGGAGGTGGTTCCTACAATGCCTGAAAAGGTTTTGAAATATCTTCTACCAAAAAATCCAAGGATAAGAAAACTTATCAGTGGCAAAAGAATGATTAGCGATATGACTTTTCCTTCTAACATGTTAATATTTCATTTCGTTGGTATCATCCACATCTATGCTGTTATGGCTTCTATACAGGTTGATGATGATGGCTATGGCTACAGCAGCTTCGGCAGCAGCAATCACAATTATAAAGATGGAGAAAAACACCCCATTCAGTTTATCAGGGAACAGATATTTGTTGAAAGTGATGAAATTGATGTTGACACTGTTCAGAATCAATTCAACCGACATCAACATCATAATCATGTTTTTCCTGGTGAAGAATCCATACACGCCAATGAAAAACAAGGCAGTGCTCACAAACAGGATATGCTCTAATGGAATCTGGTTCATTGTTTCGGTTTTACTTTAATTGCAATCACGATGGCGCCTATCATGGCGGCCAACAGCAGCATGCTCACCACTTCGAAAGGCAATACATAGCCGAACTTGTCGGTGCTAAGCATCTGTGTTCCTATATTGTTCACGGTGGGGGCTACTTTTTCATTCGAATCCATGATAAAGGTGTTGGTATGAATCAGATAAAACACCAATATGAATCCCGAAACAACGGCTGCCAACGCTGCCACTTCCTTCTTCAAGGAGGCCATAGGCATTTCTTCGCCCGACTTATGTGTAAGGAATATCGAGAAGATGATCAGCACCACAATGCCGCCAACATAAACCACTATTTGCACGGCAGCTATGAAATCATTCTCCAAAAAGAAAAATAATGCAGCAATGCCGATAAGGCAAAACAAAAGATAAATGGCTGCCCTAAAAATCTTCCTCGTGGTTACCGACAAATACCCACAAATCAGGATCATTGCCGATATCATGTAAAATATGACTGATGGTATGCTCATTCTACTCCGTCCATTAATCGTGATTCAGGCCTGTTCAATACTTTCACCAGCGAATTGCGGTCGGAGGTGCTATGTTCAAAATTCTGACCCATCTTTATCGCGTCCGAAGGGCAAGCCTCTATGCACATATTGCACATCGTACACATTGCCAGGTTATAAACAAACTTGTCTATGCGCTTCTTTTTCTTGCCATCCTCGAGCACTTCCTGTTTGGTGATTATTTTTATCGTTCCGTTCGGGCAAGCTATCTCGCAAGCCTGGCATCCCGTACAGCGGTGTTCGTTCTTGCCATCATGAGGCATCACCACTTCGCCCCGAAACCGTTCCGGCAAGTTCAATTCCAACCTGTTTTCAGGATACTGCTGCGTGATGATTTCCTTCCGGTGAGTGAAATAATAGCCCGTTGTCTTCATCCCTATTGCCAAGGATTTCACCCCTCTATACACCTCTTTTATATAATCTTTTAAAAACATCAGCTATTATTACAAGGCGCAAAAATATAAAAATTTTACGGAAGCAATAGCTAATGACGAAAATCATGTTTTTTATTCCCGCCATAAAGCCCGAAAAGATACTCTTTGGAATAGCTATCCTGCTTTTATGAGTGCACCGAAACGGATGCAATTATAGAAGCATCATTATTAATGATAAATAAATATGAAAAGAGGTAAATGCAAATGCATCAAGTGGCAAATGAACTTTTGAGGGGGTAAATGCAAATGCATTAAGGGGCAAATGAACTTGTGAGGGGGTAAATGCAAATGCATCAAGGTACAAATGAGCTTGTGAGGGGGTAAATGCAAATGCATCAAGGTGCAAATGAACTTGTGAGGGGGTAAATGCAAACGCATCAAGGTGCAAATGAACTTATGAGGGGGTAAATGCAAATGCATTAAGGGGCAAATGAGCTTGTGAGGGGGTAAATGCAAACGCATCAAGGGGCAAATGAACTTGTGAGGGGGTAAATGTGTTTGCATTTACCTCCAAATAAGTTTAAAACACCCTTCCCGCATTTGCGGTAAGGTGCAAATGAGGTGAAAACACCCTTCCCGCATTTGCGGTAAGGTGCAAATGAGACGAAAATACCCTTCCCGCGTTTTCGGTAAGGTGCAAATGAGTAGAAAACACCCTTCCCGCAT
>CAIWCG010000205.1 GCA_903911135.1 uncultured Bacteroidota bacterium | reverse complement strand
TAGCCCCGATAGTAGCGGCAGCCCGCTGCTTTGTATCGGTAATGGGGATGCAGCGGCTTCAGCGGATAGCGGGACTGGCCATGATACGAGAAGGAACCATAGGCTCCAAATTGAAATTATAAATTATAGATTATGAATTATAAATGGCGGGAAGGAGGTGAATTAAAGGCTGGTTTGATATTTGCTGGAGGGGTTTCATCAAGGATTATTTTAAATTATTTAGTTTTGCGAGATGTGCATCCCTACGTTTTCTTACCTTATCCAATGCAATTACCAAGCGCCTATTCCGTTGTGTTTTCCTTGGAATTCCATTTCCATGATTAATGATTTACCTTGCTGACACGTATTGAAATTGGCCGCTAAAACAATCCTATCGTTGCTCTTTGCATGGCTGTTCCTCACCGCAGAAGGAATGGCGCAGGATAGTCTTGCAAAAGATTCCTTGAAGAAAGATTCGGTGAAGGTGGCTTCGAACATATCGACCAGTGCCATGAAATCGAAGGTGAAATATACGGCTCGGGATTCGATGTATTTCGATATTGCAAAGGAACAACTGTATCTTTATGGCAATGCCAAGGTGGATTATCAGGACATTACGCTTACGGCGGACTATATTGTGATAAACTACGAGGACCATACCGTTCATGCCGAAGGATATAAGGACAGTTTGGGCAATCCGCTGCGAGATTCTGCAGGGGAATACATTGGGTTGCCGGTGTTCAGTGAGGGAGCAGACAAATTCAATTCGCATACCATCGTTTATAATTTCGATACCAAAAAAGGTAAGATAGGATACGTGACAACCAAGCAGGGCGATGGCTACATTCATGGCGAAACGGTGAAGAAGGACGATGCCAACAACTTCTATATCCGTAATGGAAAATATACCACCTGCGACAAGGATACTCCTGATTATTATATCGCCGCAGGCAAACTGAAGGTCATCCCACATAGCAAAATCATCACCGGTCCTGCCTACTTGGTGATAGAAGATGTGCCGTTTCCCATTGCTGTTCCATTTGGGCTGTTCCCGAATAAATCAGGAAGGTCGTCGGGCATACTGATTCCGGTATATGGCGAATCGACCACTCAAGGATTCTATCTGCAACGGGGTGGTTATTATTTTGGCTTGAACGATTATGTAGATTTAGCCCTCCGTGGTGACATTTATACCTACGGAAGCTACAACATCAACGCTTCTTCGCAGTATTCCGACCGGTATCATTACAGCGGTGGCTTGGATTTGAATTACGGATACATCCGTCATGGAGATCCGGAGGTTCCCTCTACGTTCTCTACCGAAAAAGACTATGCCATAAGGTGGAAACATGTACAGGATCCGAAGGCCAGACCGGGAAGTCTCTTCTCGGCTAGCGTAAACTTGAGCAGCGCTAACTATTATCAGAACACTTTATCATCGGGTTCGGCATTTTTGACTAATACCTATGCTTCCTCTATCTCGTTTCAGAAGGAACTAAGCAAAACCTTTCACTTCTCTGCGCTGTTGAACCATTCTCAAAACAACACCACCAAAGAGATTAATGTAACTGCTCCCGATTTGAGCCTGAACATGTCCAGCATATATCCTTTCAAGAGCGACAATAACAGCGGCGAGCAAAAATGGTATGAGAAAATCTCTTTCAGCGAATCTACCCTGCTGCAAAACAAACTCACCACCTACGATTCGATACCGTTAAGGCAATTGGGTATGCGAAACTTCGCCAATGGCATGCAGCATACCATCCCCATGTCCACGTCCTTCAAGGTTCTTAAAAATTTCAACCTCACCCCTACCATAGCCTGGACAGAGCGTTGGTATGTTCAGACAATTAAGCAGCATTATGCCCCACATTCCGACAGTCTCATCACCGATACGCTCAAGGGGTTCAAAAGAGCTGGAGACGGTTCCGCTTCGGCTGGACTGTCAACCACCATCTATGGTATGTATGACTTCAAACATGGCGACATAGTGGCCATCCGTCATGTAATGACTCCTACCTTTAGCTTTACTTACCGCCCTGATTTCTCTACTGCCAACTGGAATTATTACGAAACAATCCATAATGATTCCTTGACCAAATCAACTAAATATTCTTTCTACCAAAATGGAATTTATGGCGCCCCTTCATCAGGAAAGGTCCAGGCGATTGGCTTCAATCTCGACAATAATCTGGAGATGAAGGTGAAAACCCATACAGATACCTCCGAAGGCACCAAAAAAATCAAACTGCTTGAAAGCTTTGGCTTCGGCGGTAGCTACAATTACGTTGCCGATAGCCTGAAACTCTCCCACATTACATTTCAGGCCCGAACCTTGCTGTTCGATAAGGTTACGATTAGCGGAAATGGCACTTTAGATCCTTACCAACACAACTCGAATGGGCGGGACATCAACCAATTTCGCTTCAATACCGACGGAAAGATAGGAACCATAACCAATGCTGCCGCAACATGCAGTTTCAGCCTCACGCCAGGCAATAAAACCCAGACATCGCTCAAGGGGACGCCCGAAGAACTCGCCAACATAAATAAAAACCCGCAAGACTATGTAGATTTCAAGATTCCCTATAGCTTGAGCCTCAGTTATAATATCTATTATACCAATCCGAGCTACTCCACGGTGCCTACCCCTATCACGCAGACGCTGAATTTTAATGGCGATGTGAAGCTTACTGCCAAATGGAAGATTGCCTTCACGTCGGGCTACGATTTTGTGGCGCACGACCTCACCTATACCAGTCTGAACTTCTTCCGAGACCTGCATTGTTGGGAAATGCACATGACATGGGTGCCCTTTGGCAGTCATCAAAGCTACAGTTTTCAGATAAACGTCAAGTCCTCGGTGCTGCAAGACTTGAAAATGGTGAGGAAAAAGGACTGGTACGACGGCACGGCCTTTTAAAATCCTTCCCACCCGAGCCACTTGGCCAAGAAACTTAAAACTCCTACCCGCCTCCACCCTACCCTCCTGCCGAATATAAAGCATCATCAACAAAAACTCAAAAAGCCTGAAAACAATTGATAAACAAGCACTCACAACATCCAAAATCATGAAAACAAACCCTAAAACTTTACACAGAATGTGAAAAAAGGACCTTTAATTTTGAATTTCTGTGTAAAGTTTTTGTGTTTCTGTGTAAAGTTTTGGACATTCTGTGTAAAGTTTTTGGCATTCTGTGTAAAGTTTTTGGCATTCTGTGTAAAGTTTTTGACCCTCTGTGTAAAGTTTTTTAGGTTATGTGTAAAGTTTCTGACCTTCGGCGTAAAGTTCCCCATCTCATTTATAATTTATAATCTATAATTCATAATTTAGTATAAGGAGCCGACAAGTAATTCTCGCCTTGATGTACTACCTGCCAGCCATCCATTAGCCCTGCCCATCCCAAGCCCTTCGCAAAAGGGGCTAAGTGTGGGCATGTCAGGGCTATGCCCCATGGCAGCTTGCCCGTATGCCATTTTCTCCCCCATCGGCATCCAAAACCCGAGTATTGGCATATACGGGTTCATTCTAAGCATAAACTTGTTTCAACATAGCCCCACATCGGGTCCTATTGAACCAAAAAAACTCATAAAAAGCAAAAAACCGCCCCAATCACTTGGAGCGGTTTCGATGATTCGTTACCTAATCCGAAGATTATTTGGAAACCAGCTTGTCCAGCGCAGCAGCCAAGGCCTCTCCTCTTAATCCTTTGGCTATTATTACGCCATTGGCATCAATCAAAAAGTTAGTTGGGATAGACATCACTTTATATGGCGCCGATAATTTTGATTCCCATCTCTTGAAATCGCACACATGGCTCGTCCAGGATAGATTATCCTTGGCAATGGCGCCCAACCAAGGGTCTTTCGAGCCATCCAATGACACGCTGTAGATGGTAAAACCGTTTTTGGCACCATTGAATTTCATGTTTTTGTATTTGTTGTAGGTAGCCACTACATTTGGGTTCTCCATTCGGCATGGGCCGCACCAGGAAGCCCAAAAATCTACCAGCACCACGCTTCCACGGAGGGAAGAAAGTTTTAATGGCGTGCCTGCTGGGGTATTTCCAATGATTTCTGGGGCCTTTTGGCCTACTTCGGTTCCTTCGGCCACACCTTGTTTAGCATTTTTAAAGGACATCACTCCAAAAGATACGAGCGATACTGCAACGATTGCGAGAATGATTCTGATTTTATTCATTTTTTTTTAATTTATTGTTTTTAAAGATTTATAAGACCGCAAATATAGACAAATTTTTTAAACCCGCTTGATGTTTGCGCCTATTGCATTGAGTCTTTTGTCGATGAATTGGTAACCGCGGTCTATTTGTTCTATATTGTTGATGGTACTTTTTCCTTCTGCGCTCATGGCGGCTATCAAAAGGGCCACTCCGGCTCTTATATCGGGCGATGTCATGTTTATTCCGCGCAACGGATGTTTTCTATTTAGGCCTATTACGGTAGCTCGGTGAGGATCGCAGAGAATAATCTGGGCTCCCATGTCAATAAGCTTATCGACGAAGAATAAACGGCTCTCAAACATTTTCTGATGGATGAGTGCGGTTCCGTTTGCTTGCGTGGCCACTACCAAAACCACACTTAGTAAGTCGGGAGTGAAGCCTGGCCAGATAGCATCGGAGATGGTGAGTATGGAACCGTCGATGTAGGTGTCTATTTCATAATTTTCTTGCTTGGGAATGTATATGTCGTCGCCTCTTAGTTCCATTTGTATCCCCAATCGTTCGAATGTTTGGGGAATGATGCCGAGATGCGGGAACCCGACGTCCTTTATCGTTATTTCAGACTTGGTCATGGCCGCCAAACCGATGAAGCTGCCTATTTCAATCATGTCTGGGAGCATTCTATGAGTGGTTCCGCCCAAAGCATCGACACCTTCTATCACCAGCAGGTTCGATCCTATGCCGGAAATCCGTCCTCCCATCCGGTTTATCATCTTGCAGAGCTGTTGCAGGTAAGGTTCGCAGGCAGCATTGTAGATGGTGGTCGTTCCTTCTGCCAATGCGGCTGCCATCACGATGTTTGCGGTTCCAGTCACGGATGCTTCGTCGAGATGCATGTAGCTTCCCTTCAATCGTTTTGCCTTTACGTGATAAAAATTATCCTTGCCGTCGAATTCAAACTCGGCACCGAGTTTCTGGAAGCCTATAAAGTGAGTATCCAATCGTCTTCGGCCTATCTTGTCGCCACCTGGGCGGGGAATATGTGCCAATCCGAATCTACTTAACAGCGGTCCTACTATCATTATCGAACCTCGGAGTTCGGTAGCTCGCTTATTGAAGTCATCCGTAACCAGATAGTCCAGGTTTATGTCGCTTGCCTCGAAACTATAGGTGTCTTCGCCAAGCTTTTCCACCTTCACACCCATGGCCTGGAGCAGTTCGATGAGTTTCATCACATCCCTTATGTTCGGAATGTTGCTAATCTCCACTTTTCCAGCCGTCAGCAATACTGCCGACAGTATCTGCAATGCCTCATTCTTCGCTCCTTGCGGTATCAGTTCACCTTTCAGCGATGTTCCTCCGATTACTTCAAAACTGCTCATGGTTCATTAATATTTAAAAGTTTAAAATCTAGTTTTTCTCTTCTTCTTTTTTGCCCTGCCAATCATTGTTTGGCCTTTGTATGGTATCTGTTTCTCCACACTTTCGTTCACCGTCAGTTTGGTGCCGGGTGGCAAGGCCAATTTCCCTTCCGAAATATCCTTTATGTGCGTCGATATCATCTCATCCGTCACCGAATTGCCATTCCATTTCAAATAAGAGGCCTTCATGAAGTTGCCCAGCACCACCGTCAAGGCATTGCGTTCATTCACGGCATCTATCTCGGTAGCCTTGAGAATCATCTGTTCCAAAGTCTTGCCATAATGGCGAAACCGCATCTTCTTGTTGGGGTATTTCAGAATCAAAGGCTTTTTCGTCAAGGTTTCGCTCGAAGGAATGGGATAGGGCGAATCTACATCGAGCTGAAAGCCCGAAATAAGAAACAGATGATCCCACAAAGTATGGTTATAATCTTCTATTTCCCTCATTTGCGGGGTCATGTCGCCCATGGTTTTCACGATGGATTTGGCACAACGGTTCCGTTCGTCTCTATCCTCTATCGTCATGGCAAATTCAATCATTTTTTGAATCATGCGGCCATATTCGGGGATGACCATCTGATTCCGCTGCGAGTTATATTCCATTTATTACCTTGTTTTGAGGCCGTAAAATTAACTTTTTTATCAGTAATCAGGAATATTCAAGCATAAAAAAAATTTCAAAGCCATTGTTTTATTAATTAATGTATCTTTGCCATCCCTTGCGATATTCAAAAGGGTTAAATAAATACAAATAAATTATGGTTCCACAAATTACAAGGGTCTATACGCCAGCAGAGATTGCAGCCTTCAAAGCAGCTATCGATACGGCCTATGCGATCATCCATCCCAGCACTCCTTCGGTTTCGGAGTTGGATAAAGCAAAGCTGGAGGGAGTACAAAGAGAGCGGTTTGAATTTCTTACTTCATCCGCCACCATTGGCTTGAATCAGGCAGCCAAGATGCCTACGGAGTACAATCATGCGAACCAGGTTATTTCTAACAATCTGGTATTGGTGTATGATGATTTGCAGACCTACATGATGCCATTAAATGCTGAATTGAAAATCACTTATGAAGTAGTGGCAGACCAGGCGGTGAAGCCAGGAGAAATCGTTTTGAGAGTGATGAAATTTCAGTCAACCATCAATGCAGCAATGAAAGCTTTGTATCAAGGACTATCTTTGTTGTACAAAAAGAAAGCTTTAAAGAGCCCAAAGCCTCCTACTCCTTAAATAGCAGGCAAAAACCTAAATAAATGAATCCCTTTGTTTCACCGCGAAGGGATTTTTTATTTGATGCCAGATGTTTTGTATCTGAAAACAGATACTTTATATCTGAAAACAGATGCTCGGTATCTGAAAACAGATGTTTTGCATCTGAAAACAGATACTTTATATCTGAAAACAGATGCTTTATATCTGAAAACAGATGCTCGGTATCTGAAAACAGATGCTCGGTATCTGAAAACAGATGATTGGTATCTTCCATCAGTTAAAATTTATCTTATTATAACTTTAAAACATCTTCTAAATCATTAATTTTGGCATTTCAAGTATTAATGGTAGTTTTGCTACTGCTGATTTACCTATTTGGTTGTGTGCTTTAATCAATAATAAGATGAAAAAATATATAATCGTTGGAATTTGTTTAATGTCCTTATACGGTTGTCGAAAGGATGGAACGCCTATTACAATTAACATTAAATTCTTTGATTATTATTCGTCCCAACCAATTTCAGGTTTTAAAGTATTCTTGACAAAACATAAAGTGTTGGATTTATTTGGACCTACAATTGTCATTGATACCCTGACCACAGACCGCAATGGAATAATTACATATCCACTAGTAAGTTCAAATGATTATACCTATTTTTTAACACCATCAAAAGACACGAATTACTGCAAGTTTGACAATATAGATGTATCAATTGGAGGAAAAACCAATTCACAAGCATTAAAACTGAAGAAATATATTTCCCTAAAGGTAAATCTTATTGATACTTCACAGATATATCAAACATTCGAATTACGCTTTGCGCAAAACACAGCGGCTTATGGAAATTATAGTGGCAATGCCTACGGAAATTGCAAGGATACCACAATTATTTTTTCCAAATGTATCCCTGATCAAAATACAGATATATATTTAGATTTATCTAAAGGACCAATGCTAAGTCTTATTCATATTAACAGAGAAATCTACATATCAAAAACAAATACGTTTCAAACTACAATAAAGTATTAGTTAGCTGATAAGGCATGACGGCAAATCTTAAGATGTATTTTTCCCACCACCTCTTATGACAGCGAGCCTTTCGCGAGCTGCAATAAGAATAGGAAGATTAAAAATAAGGATAGGATGATTGAAATCCTGCTATTTATTGATAATGCGTGAAAGAACTAAGAGGAGTTTGTTATTTCAAAACCATTTTATATATTTGCGGCCTCAATAAAAATAATAAGCAATGAAAAGAACGTACCAGCCTTCGCAAAGAAAAAGAGTAAATAAACACGGATTCAGAGAAAGAATGTCTACTGCAAATGGTAGAAGAGTTTTAGCCGCCCGTCGTGCTCGTGGAAGAAAAAGATTGACTGTTTCATCAGAAAAAGTGACGAAATAATCACCGGATAATAAACGATTTAATAGAACGGCCACCTCCACAGGGTGGCTTTTTTATTTGTTCTAATTTCAATTTTGGGGTGATGCTGGCCCCAATAATCATTTTATGATGTTTAACTTTATCAGCACATCATTCAAGGAATCCTTCAGCAGATGATGACCGGATTCCAATATGTGCAGCGACTTCTTTTGATGGATTTTCCTGATAAATCGCTTGCCAATGCTCGGCGGAATGATGGTATCATGCCTGCCAAAGAATAGGTGGAAGTTCATTTTTTCATTGTTGATGTGTTCGATGACGATTTTCCATTGTGGAATGATATGCCGGTAAAACAAATGGGTATCATAAACCTTCAAGCGTTTCTTTTCAGTATCGAGTTGCAGATGAAAGAACTTATAAACGCTATTATTTATCAAACCAAGGCTCTTTAACGTCTTTAATATAATGAAGAATGGCTTCGGATTGGTGATGAAGTTCTTGAAAAGCCATCTACCTAATTTAGTTCCAATGATGGCATCATAAGTCCAACTCTCGTTTAGTCCTGCAGGAGCAAACAGAAATGCATTTTCAATTTTATCAGGGTAGAGTTCAATTAGCTTCAAGCAAATACGACCACCAAGACTATAGCCAAGCAAGGAAAATGTTTTGATATTGTTTTTTAGGAGATATTGATCAATCATTTCTTTCAAGTCAATATCGAGATAATTTGATTGTTCTGGGTTTTCAGGAGAATCGCTCCTGCCATGATAAAAAAGATCAAAGGAAACGATTCGAAATGCAGCACCCAAAGAAGGTTCAATGATTTTAAAGTCGTCAGCATCACGACCAAAACCATGAAAGGCAAAAAGAACATTGTCTCCATTGCCAAATTCCTTATATGCCATCTTGTAATCGTTGAAAGGCAGGCAATTTTTATCCTCTTGTGGCATATTTTCTTTGGTTTTGAAGATGCAAAGTTAGCTATTGGGATCTAATCATTTGTTCATCGATGGTATTTATCAGGAGTTTTAAATTATAATAGTGGAATTGGGATATTGAATGTCATTAATTGATAATAATAATTCCAATTGATGATTTGAATCATAAGTTTAAAGTAAATTGGTCTGTAATTTTGCCAAGAAAATTTGATACATTAATTAATGCAGTGGTCATTTATTTAAGTAGATCTTAAAACATAATTTTAAAAACATAAAACAAACCAATATGAATCTAGAAAATGAAATAAAGCAAATTAGGGGGTTCCGGAATAGTTATCACCGAGCTTCTGTAAATTTAATTTATACTGGTAAATGGATCATCAATCTCCATAATGATTTGTTTGAAGGTTTTGGCTTGACTCTTCAGCAGTATAACATTTTGCGAATTTTGCGAGGGCAATATCCTAATGCTTTGACTGTAAAAGTGATTCGAGAACGTATGTTAGATAAGATGTCAGATGCATCGCGGATTGTGGAATTATTGCGAACCAAGGGTTTGGTTGAGCGGGATTTGAATGATAGAGATAGAAGGAAGGTTGATGTGAAGATTTCAAAGACAGG
>CAIWCG010000204.1 GCA_903911135.1 uncultured Bacteroidota bacterium | reverse complement strand
ATAATTCAGGATGGTTTATACTACTATATATTTGATAAGCTTCATCAAATCTACCACCTTTAATTAATTCATAGATATGATTTTCCATTACCACTGTTTCTTGCGGTGTCATATTTTATCTTTTTGGTAATTAAATACAATTAAATTCTTGTTAACTATCAAGCCATGTTGGCTTTTTCTCGCTGTCCTGAAAGCATTCAATTTCATTTGGCAAAAGTAATAAATCTTTAATAAGTTTAAGCATGTCGGATTTAATTATCTGGCCTTGGGATTTGTCTATCCTTACACTGGTTTTATATAGATAAGACCCAATTAGAACCTATTTATACCCAGTTACAAGCAATAGCAACCCTCTCGCATCCAATCGCAACCCTCTCGCAACCCACAGCAACCCTCTCGCAACCCACAGCAACCCTCTCGCAAGCAATCGCAACCCTCTCGCAACCAACAGCAACCCTCCCGCAAGCAACTGCAACCCTCTCGCAACCAACAGCAACCCTCTCGCAACCAACAGCAAGCCTCTCGCAAGTTACTGCAACCCTCTCGCATGCAATCGCAACCCTCTCGCATCTTTGCGAGAGCCTCCCTTTTTCTTCCCATTTCCCTCTTTTCAGTCATTTATCCTTAATTCTTTGGTTCCCATTTACCTTGTTTATACACTGTAAATGAATAGTTACAGACCAAAAGTGTCACCGATCGTCTGATTGATGACATTTAAGCTCCTTTATGGAATATCCTCATTTCCACCTCCCTTTCCACCAAACCCGCTATCTGTATGCCTTTCCACCCTCCCACCACTGTTTGTTAATATAGAAAAAAGCATGGTTACAGACGGTAAAAGCTTTTATCGTTAGATACTGCCCTTTTATCCTTAGTAACTACCCTTTTATCTTGAGATGCTGGGGCAGTTACTTGAGATGCTGGGGCAGTTACCTTAGATGCTGGGGCGGTTACTTGAGATGCTGGGGCGGTTACCTTAGATGCTGGGGCGGTTACTTGAGATGTTGGGGCGGTTACTTGAGATGCTGGGGCAGTTACTTGAGATAAAGGGGCACTTACTTGAGATAAAGGGGCATTTACTTGAGATACTGCCCTGAAATGCGATTATCACCCAAATATGATTTTAAAACATGCTAAAATAATAGGATTGCATTTCCAGATTTATTTTCACCTTGGTTTTATATTCAAAATATAAAATCAGACCAAAAGCCAAGCAATACGTCTTTTCAGCCCTTAAAATGATTATTTATGCTTCATCGGTTCTCATAATGTTTCTTCATCTGCTCCACTATCTCATACACGGCTGGGCAAACAAAGGTATTTTTGATGGTAAGGTCCAATAACTGATGGAACTTCCTTCTGTCGGTATGCGGATATTCTCGGCATGCATCAGGTCGGTTTTCGTAAACCATGCAGGCATTGTCGGCAGCCAAAAAAGTGCATGGAGCCGTGTTCAGCACATAATCGTTTTCATCGTCCAGATGAAGATGTGCCGCAATGAAAACATTGGTCTTCATCCTGAAATGCTTCGCCAAGCGCTCTATATCGCGCATCTTGAAAATGGGACTGGTAGTCTTGCAGCAGTTGGCACAGGTCATGCAGTCGGTCTTGGCAAAGACTTCGTCATGCAGCTCATGCACCACCTCATCCAAATCATTGGGACGGTTCTTTTTCAGTTTCAAAAAGAACTTCTTCGTGTCCGTTTCCTGCTTCTTGGCCAGTAATTTCAGCCCTTTCAAGTCCATCATCTATTGCTGCATTAGTTTAAAGGCTGCAAAAATAATTACATTTGCGGCATGAAAAGTAATTTTAAGACTATAGAGAACGTAGAAATCACCGGAACCTCCTCCGATGGCAAGGCGATAACCCGCCACAACGACATCGTGATTTTTGTGGAAGGTGCTGTTCCCGGCGATATCGGCGATATCTCCATCAAGAAAAGCAAGAAATCATTTAAGGAAGGCAGGCTCGAAAAACTCATCAAACCATCCGAAGACCGTGTAGATCCTTTCTGCGAACATTTCGGCGTTTGTGGCGGTTGCAAGTGGCAAAACATGAATTATGAGGCACAGCTTAAATATAAACAGCAGCAGGTTTTTGATGCCCTAACGAGAATTGGTAAAATAAAACTGCCCGAGATTGCGCCCATTCTTCCTTCGCCCGATACTCGGTTTTATCGAAACAAGCTGGAGTTTACCTTTACCAATAACCGTTGGCTCACCATTGATGAAATGAAGGATATGGAAAACCAACAACGTAATGGCCTCGGCTTTCATACGCCAAACAATTTCAGCAAGGTGATAGAGGTGAACAAGTGCTGGCTGCAAGCCGACCCATCGAATGAAATAAGGCTTTTCATCAAGGATTATGCCTTGGAAAACAAACTTACTTTCTTTGATTTAAGGAAACAGGAAGGGCTGTTAAGAAACCTGATAGTTCGCACCGCAAACACCGGAGAACTGATGGTTTTGGTTTCCTTTTTCCGTGATGACAAGCAAGACATTGAGGATTTGTTGAATCGTGTTGCGGAAAAGTTTCCAGCCATCACCAGCCTGATGTATGTCATCAACCCAAAAGGAAATGATACCATATTTGATTTGGAAGTGAAGTGTTTTAAAGGCAATGACCATATAGTGGAAGAGATGCCCTGGGCCGACGACAGCAGTAATAGATTACAGTTCAAGGTTGGGGCGAAGTCCTTCTTCCAAACCAATTCCAAACAAGCTTTTAATCTGTATAAGATTGCTTTTGATTTTGCTGAATTCAAAGGCGATGAACTGGTTTATGACTTATATACCGGCACCGGCACGATAGCAAATTTCATTGCTCATAAGGTTGCAAAGGTAATAGGTATAGAATACGTAGCCGATGCAATTAATGATGCAAGAAAAAATGCCTTGATGAATGGGATTTCCAACGCAACATTCTTTGCCGGTGACATGAAAGATGTTTTAAGTACGGAGTTCGTCAATATTAATGGAGTTCCTGATGTCATCATCACCGATCCTCCAAGAGCAGGCATGCACGACGATGTAGTGAACAGGATTTTGGAGATAGCTCCTGAGAAAACCGTTTATGTTTCCTGCAATCCAGCCACCCAGGCAAGGGATTTGAACCTTCTGGATGTAAAATATGAAGTAATTAAAATACAGCCGGTAGATATGTTTCCCCAAACCCATCATGTGGAGAATGTAGCCTTGCTGAAAAAGAGAATTTAAGCATGGTTTTGCATTATTCCAATAAAATTCGTACTTTTGCATCATAATAAATAAGAAAAAGATAACAACACGATGAGCAAATATTCGCATAAGGAACAAGAAGCAGCTATAGATTTATTGGAAGAGGAGGTAGAAACAGGCAATCATTTGGTTGTTTTTAACGATGATTTCAACACCTTTGATTTCGTCATCGAATCCTTGATAAAGATTTGTAAACACGACCCCATTCAAGCCGAACAATGCACTCATATCATTCATTATAATGGCAAATGCAGCGTTAAGGATGGTTCTTATACAAAATTGCGTCCCATGTGCGAAGCCTTATTGGATAGAGGGCTTTCTGCTACCATCGACTAACAAGAAACATTCTTTCGGCGCAAAGGATTAGTAATTATATTTTTATTAATTTATTATATTTGCGCCCCTATTTGGACCCGTAGCTTAATTGGATAGAGCATTTGACTACGGATCAGAAGGTTGGGGGTTCGAATCCCTCCGGGTTCACT
>CAIWCG010000203.1 GCA_903911135.1 uncultured Bacteroidota bacterium | reverse complement strand
GGCTTGGTGGCACGTGGTGCTTTAGTCTCTTATGGTGCCGACTTTTATCAATGGGGAATGCAGGCTGGGGAGCAAGCTGTTCAGTATCTGAAATCCAATTCAACGAAAGACTTGAAGGCCGAACATGTTATTATCCGAAAGAGGGTTTACAACAATAAAACTGCTGCCCGATTCGGCTTGCAATTTGATTCCTCTTTCGAGGCTTATCACCAATAGCGTTTTTTAGTTCTTCACTACCTTGCCGCGGTGCCCATTCACTTCATAGAAATAAATGCCATTGCTCCACTTTGAAAGCTCTATGGCATTATCTATGCCTGTGAGCGGTGCTTTATAAACCTCATGACCCAAGATATCTGTGATGATTACTTGTTCATTTGGGGAGGTAAAGGTCTGGTGGATGTTTAAAGAGGAGTTTGCAGGATTTGGGAAAACAGTTATTTTATTAGATGTAATTATTTCTTTTATGCCTGTCAAAGAAACTACGTTTACATAGACCATTGTATTTTGTGTTCTTAACAGATAGTAAGAACCGCAATAGGTATTTGTACATCCTACCGAATCAGTTATAGTTAGGCAAATGGTATAGGTTCCTGGGGATGCATAAGTATGGCTTGGGTTTGGAGATGTATCATGAGTGCTGTTATCGCCCCAATTCCAATCATAAGTCAATGGTAGTACGCCAGATGCCATATTTACTAAAATATAACGATGTGGGATGGTATCAGGATATAAATTAAAGTATGCTGAACATGGTGGTGGACCTATTGTTACTGAATCGCACACTGCGCAACCAAAATGATCTACTACGCAGACTGCATAAGTCCCAATACCAAGCCCTACAGCGGTATCGGTAGTTTGTATTGGGGAAGTGTACCAAGTATATGAATAGGGTGTTGCACCCCCTGTGGCTACAACTAAAGCCGAACCATCAGTACATAACAAGCAGGATGCATCATTTGTATAGGTAGAAATGGTAAATCCTGTACAATTAACAGAATCAACATGTATGGAATAGGTACAGGCAGTACAACCAATGGCATCTGAAACACATAAAGAATAAGTTCCTGGGGCCAAAGCTGTGGCTGTTGCGGCAGTTTGAACCGGAGAGGTGTACCATGTGTAAACATAAGGTGCCATTCCATTGGTAATAACTGCTGTTGCTGAACCATTGGAACAAGAGCCACAGCTTGCGTTGGTAACATTTGCCGAAACTATAAGATTGCAGCCAGAATATGGTGTAAGATAACAACCTGAAGTGTCTATTGGCATAAAAAAAGCCAAGCCATAATTTATGTTATCATACCCATCATAAATATGAGACGCAATAATGGAGGAGTCTGTGGTACACCAGTAATTATTTGAAATAGATATATTGCTGCTCGAACCTAAATTAAAACCCAAATCAAAACTCGTATTATTGCAAATCTTATTACAGAATATGGTATCATAAGTTGAATGAATTATCATTCCAATATTATTACTATCAATATTATTTCTGGTAATAATATTCTGATATCCATTCATGCCAATCGAATCATACAAACCAAAAAAGCACAAAAAAACGGGGTATTTAACCGTTTAAATACCCCGCTGATTTGCCCCTAAAAAGGTTCTTTTCTACCTATTTGACGATTGCATAAATGATTTCCCAACCCGACAGTGCTCCATCGGTATCGCATCAGGGCAGATTTTTTATTTAATGAATAGCTTAGATTTAAACATAATTTATTAATATTGCCCCATTAAATAAAAACAAACTCCTAAAACTAAAAACAAAAAAAAGGTTATGAAAACTAAATTTACATTTGCCATTTTCATGATGCTGGCAGTTGCCTTACCCTTCAAAGGACAGATTGATTTGAATTCGGGCACTACCGGATACACCACCTCCGTAGGGCAGAGTTATAATGAAACTCGTGCGGTGGATGCAAAAGTCATTTCTCCCAACGACCTGCTCATTACCGGTGTCACCTTACATGGCTTCAATGTGGGTTTCGACAATACCGCTCTGGTAGGATTTCGTATTTATGATTCCACCTCGCATGCCCTGCTCTATTCGCAGGATACCACCGTGTACAACATATATTATGGCAACGTCCATCTCACCACTTCCTATGTTCTCCATAGCAATCAAACCTACCGCATTGGCCTGTTTTGTGGTGGCCCCAGTTCCGATAATTCAGCCTATGAATTTGTCCCCACCGCTTTTCCTTATGTAGAAACTCATGGACTGTTACGGATAGAATATGCCTATGCCTACCCTGCCGATGTATGCCCTACAAATATGAATCTCTACGTTCCATTGATATCCTTGTCGTATGATACCATCCCATTGTCAACGGGCATTGCAGCAATCGAATCGGCACCACAGGCATCGGTTTTTCCGAACCCTACTAATGACATTTTTTCCATCGTGTTTCCATCGAATGAACCAAGCAAAATAACGATTCGGGATATGCTGTCAAACGAATTGTTCAGCAAAGAGTTCATCAATTCCACAACAATAAATACAGCTAATCTGCCTCGAGGAATTTATCTTTATGAAATAAAAAACAGCAATGAAACCATTAAAAATGGCAAGGTCCTTAAGATGTAAATCAAGACTTTTTCGAAGGCTAATGAATAACCCCGAAGCAGAGCTTCGAGGTATCGTGTTACTAAAATAATTTCAATTGATTTTTATACAAGTTTTTATAAACACTTTTTTCTTCACCTTGATTCTTTATCTATTTTTGGATTACATTCTCATTTGCATATTGTCCTACTATATTTACATAGTTTCCGCTCGTCCAAAATTGACCTCCCCACAATTGCTTTTTTACTTTGGGTTGAAGCCTAAACAATTCTTTTGCTATAATCCTTTTTACTTTTTGTACTATCGTTTTCACAGAAAGCATTGGAACACTTTTGTAGCAAGAAATGAACGTGGTTATCATCTGAACCTATTTCCACAAAGTGTATTTCATACCTTTGTTCTATGTTATTACAAATTTATACAAACGTTTTTTCAACTGCTTCAGTCAATACACTTCTTCTATACTTTATCGGACAAAACAAATGATACAATAACAAATTTTAGTTATGCCGCTCTGAATATGTTCATCCATAACGTAAAAATAGCATTTTGCTTTTTTTACTCAACCTCGATGTAGAGATTTAAGGTATTATTTGAATAAACTGATTGCACTTGGTTATTTGGTTAGATCTGGATCAACTGAACATGGTGGTAAATATTCAACAACTGAAAAATACGATGATTTCATAATATCCTTCACGCATGAATATAGGAAAGCAACAAAGCGATTTTCGGATATCGAACGAATGGGCAATAGAAGAAAACAAGACAACTAATGGTTTAACTCTCTGTCTGGGAGGGCTTATGAAGAATCACTAATTTTTCCTTAAGAAAATACTTTTTTGTTCATGTTGGGTCATTGCACAATGAAAATCAAAATTGGCAGGTAGTTATTATAAGGCTTATCCGATTACAATTAAGGAAGAACCTATTGGCAGCAACAATCGCTAAACAATGAGGAATAATGCGAAAAAGTGTAACCTATAGTGTACATAAAAATAAAAAAGCGTCATATATTCTTGATATATAACGCTTTTCAATTCTTGAAAGCGGTCCGGACGGGACTCGAACCCGCGACCCCATGCGTGACAGGCATGTATTCTAACCAGCTGAACTACCGAACCGTTTTTGTTAAAGAACCTCGTTAAGGGGGCGCAAAAATACATTTTATTTCTTTTCCCCGCAAATAATATCTGATTTTTTTAATGCATTCGTTCCCGTTTTATGAGATACGGCAATAAAACCTGCTTGAAACCATCATTTACATCGGCTTCTACAAGGTCGATTCGATACTGACCGCAGCGAAGCACCAGCTCTTTTTTATAGTTGGCCATGGCTTGTACATAATTGTCTTTCACTTCATTGGTGTGAACCTTTACTTTTTCTCCTGTTTCTACATCTACAAACAGGTAAGGGCGATTTTCAAAGTTGAAATCTATCTCCAGCTTTTTATCGACTACATGAAATAAGATAACTTCATGTTTATTATGCTTTAAATGCTGCATGGCCGAGAACAGTTCGTCAGTGTTTTCTGACTGGTCCATCATATCGCTGAAGATAACCACCAACGAGCGTTTGGAAATATTTTCTGCAATTTGATGCAATGCCGTGGCTGCCATGGTTCGCTTCATGGGTCGGTCAATATTGGTCAAAAGATTCTCCAATTCATGAAACAGCAACTTCTGATGAACCCCTGACGAACGTGCCTGTGTCTGCAATTCAACCGTATCAGAAAAAATGCTTAACCCCACGGCATCGCGTTGCTTTTTCAAAAGATAAATCAAAGCCGCGGCACTATAAACAGAGAAACTTATCTTGTTCATGTGTTCCAGCGACGGCTTTTTTATCTCCGGAAAATACATCGACGAAGAATTATCGATGACTATCTGGCAGCGCAGGTTGGTTTCCTCTTCATAGCGCTTAGTAAAAAGTTTCTCTGTTCTGCCAAACAGTTTCCAGTCGATATGTTTGGTTGATTCACCGGTATTATACAAGCGGTGTTCGGCAAACTCAACAGAGAAACCATGAAACGGACTCTTGTGCAAGCCCGTAATGAATCCCTCCACCACTTGACGCGCAAGCAACTCCAAATGAGAAAACTCCTGAACCTGTTGACTGTTTAAATCCTCCTGCATCCTGTTTTTGATCTATCGTCATTCCAAGATGGTCTATCTTTATGCTAAAGACACACCATCTTGCAACGACAACAATCCAATTACAACTGGGCGTTCAGTTTGTTTACCAATACCGATTTCGGCACGGCGCCAACTTGTTTGTCCACCACTTCGCCGTTTTTGAAAAACAGCAACGCAGGGATGTTTCTGATGCCAAACTGGATGCTTACGTTCGGATTGTTATCCACGTCCAGCTTGCCTATCACCGCTTTGTCGCCATATTCCTTGGCCATTTCTTCCACTACTGGGCCTACCATTCTGCATGGTCCGCACCATACTGCCCAAAAATCTACCAATACAGGTACTTTCGATTTCAATACCAATTCCTCGAAATTGGCGTCTGTTAATTCTATTGCCATAACTATTATTTTTGTTAGGCAGCAAAAATACAAAATTCCAAAGACTTCCTTCCACCTCCCAAGCCCAACCATACAATATATAGTATAGGCCAAAATTAGAACTTTAACCATTTTTATGATGCTGATGATTTTTTGATGATAGCCCCAAGATGGGCAATTATCAATCAATCATTAAAAATGATGCTCCTATATAATAACAGTATAAGTTGAGTGCTTTTATTCCAATCCAACCAGTGATTAATCAAAAATCTTAACTCTTTTCATTTATAATCATCAATGATAGGATTGGTTTATCCTTATCTTCAATTCGGACATTGTTAATTATTGAGCCTTGAAAATCCCGAAATTTTAACAAATCGGTAATTACCGACAGCCTATATCTGGGTGATTTATGCCTCTCGGTAATAACCGACAGCCCATATCTGCGTGATTTATGCCTCTCGGTAATAACCGACAGCCTATTTCTGCGTGATTTATGCCTCTCGGTAATTACCGACAGCCTATATCTGGGTGATTTATGCCTCTCGGTAATAACCGAATGGCTATAATTAACCTGATTTTGGGTATTGTCTTATTAGACAATGGCATAAATCGGACAGAAATGGGCATTGTCTTATTAGACAATGGCATAAACCGGACAGAAATGGGCATTGTCTTATTAGACAATGGCATAAACCGCACAGATATGGGCGATGTCTTATTAGACAATGGCATAAATCAGGCAGATATAGGCATTGTCTAATTAGACAATGGCATAAAAAATGGAGTTTTAAGCGCTTGACAAGGAGTTTTGATTAGCAGCAGGTAGTTTTATTTTTAATCATGATGGTATAATTGCTTCGCGTTTGGCGAGCTATCATACCATCATGATGATGATTACCAATGAAATGAAAAGGCAGACAAACATCGAAAATCTGGATGCCTGTCTGCCTAATTTTAAATGGATGGCATTTCCGATTATTCCAATATCGCCTTCACGCCTGGCAGCTCCTTGCCTTCTATATATTCCAGCAATGCACCACCGCCAGTGGAAACATAGCTTACCTGGTCGGCCAAATGGAATTTGTTTATTGCCGCAGCAGAATCGCCTCCACCGATGAGTGAATAACTGCCATTTTTGGTGGCTTCCACGATCGCCTCGGCTATCGCTTTGGTGCCCTGCTGGAAATTCGACATCTCGAAAACTCCGAGTGGGCCGTTCCATAAAATGGACTTCGATTTCTTGATGATTTCGGTGAAATCCTTGATCGTTTCAGGCCCTATGTCCAAGCCCATCCAGTCATCAGGAATGGCATCATTGTTGGCAGTCGCAATTTTTGCATCATTCGAAAATGCATCGGCAATGATTGAATCCTTTGGCAAGATGATTTTACCCTTGGCCTTGTTCATGATGCTGATTGCTTCGTCCATCTTGTCTTCCTCCACCAACGATTTTCCAATCTTTCCACCCATCGCCTTGGCAAAGGTATAAGACATTCCGCCACCTATCAAAAGATAGTCAACCTTGTCTATCAATTGATCGATGAGCAATATTTTATCCGACACCTTGGCACCACCCATGATGGCGGTAAACGGGCGTTCCGTATCATTCAACAGCTTGTTGATGCTCTTCAATTCATTCGCCATCACATACCCGAATAGCTTGTCATTAGGGAAAAACTTTGCCAGAATGGTCGTCGATGCATGTGCCCTATGTGCCGTTCCGAAAGCATCATTCACATACACATCGCCAAGCCTGGCCAGCTTCTTCGCAAACTCCTCGTCGCCTTTGGTTTCCTCCTTATAGAAGCGAACATTTTCCAGCAGCAAAACTTCGCCAGGCAACAAATCAGCAGCAGCCGAAACAGCAGATTCTCCGATGCAATCATCGGCAAAGCCCACATTTATCTTCAGCAGTTTTGATAAATGGGGTACGATATGTTTCAAGGAAAACCTATCCTCCGGTCCGTTCTTCGGTCTGCCCAAATGCGACATCAATATCACCGAACCGCCATCATTCAAAATCTTTTTGATGGTAGGAATGGCAGCCAATATGCGGCTGTCGTCGGTTATCTGCAAATTCGAATTCAAGGGTACGTTGAAATCAACGCGTATCAGGGCCTTGTGCCCCGAAAAATTATAATCATCAATGGTTTTCATATGCTTATATTTATTTTTATGGGCGGCAAATATATATCAACGGACATTAATAAACAATGAGAAGGATTAGCTTGCCGTTGCAATGAAAAATTTATAATTTTACATCGTTAAAAATCAAATATCAAAATCATGAAATTACAATCTTTAGAACAGCTGATAAAAAATAGTCTTCAGGCATTTATCCGATTCCCATTTGCCATTCTAATTTCTGCATTGGGAGTATTTTTTGCTTTTAAATTGATCAACATCGATTCATTTGGAAAGGGAAATAACGATTATCTTTTTGAAGCGCTCATGACTTGTGCATTAGGCTTGCCATTATTCATTTCCATATCCTTGATCATGGAAAGACGAATGGTAGGTGCAGCAGTAAAAATCGTTGTTCAAGCGATTTTTTCAGGGGTGTTATACTTGTATTTCATCACCTATAAGGGGCATTATCTTACTGATGATCTGGTCAGGTTTTGGGTCTTGAATGCAGGATTGCACTTCTTGGTTTCGTTCTCGCCTTTCATTGGGAAAAAAGAGATAAATGGATTCTGGCAATTCAATAAAACACTTTTCTTGCGCTCCTTACTTTCTGGAATTTATACCAGTGTTTTGTTCTTGGGTTTAGCTCTTGCCTTGCTTGCCATCGATAAATTATTGGGCTTTCATATTCCAGAAAAAAACTACTTGCGGCTTTGGTTGGTACTAGTTGGTTTATTTAATACATGGTTTTTCCTTTCAGGCGTACCCAAAGATTTTGATGAATTGAATGAGTCAGAAAACTATCCAAAAGGGTTAAAGATTTTTACTCAATTTGTGCTGTTGCCATTGGTGTCCATTTATTTAATTATACTATATATATATATAGGTAAGATAATTGTCAAGAATACCTTACCCCATGGCTGGACATCCATGCTGGTAATTTGCTTCGGCACCGTGGGTATCTTGTCCTTGCTTCTTATTCATCCAATTAAGGAACAAGAAGAAAATAGATGGATGAAGATTTATTCCAAATGGTTCTACTTGGCGCTGCTACCTTTAATCTGTTTAATGTTTATTTCAATCATAAAAAGAATTCATGATTATGGCGTAACAGAAGATAGATACTATGTTTTGCTGTTGGCATGTTGGCTTACATTCATTGCAGCTTATTTTAACATCAGCAAGATTAAGAATATAAAATTGATACCTATATCGCTTACCGTTATAGCTTTTGCATCCTGTTATGGCCCTTGGTCAGCCAAGCAAATAGCCGTTCATTCACAATATGGAAGATTAGTGACGGAGTTGAATAAGATTCATTTGATGAAGGATGAAAAAATAATAAAAACGAACAAACCAGTTAAGGACATAGATGAAGAAAATATTTTATCTGTTTCAGAATATCTGGTAAACACACATGGCTTGAATGCTATCCAACCCTTGTTTAAGGAAAATCTAGACTCTCTTATTGGAAAAAATAGTCGAGGTAGTTATTCACGTTATATGGATTCATGGAAGGTGAAGGAGATTTTGCAGAAACGCTATTTGTCAGAAGTAGAGCAGGAAATATCCTTTGAACCTGAAACTGCTGATTCATCACCTGTTGATGTGAAGAAGCGATTGTATTTTTATGCATCCAACTATTCCGCAAATAATATCTTGTTGGTTAAAGGTTATGATTTTATCTTTGACTATAATGATTATAACAGTAATTGGAACTCAACGAAAAATAAAATAAGCTTACAGATCGATTCAACTAGCAATATCACAATTTATGCAAGCGTCAATCGAAAGAAAATGACATTGGATTTTACTGACAGCATAGAAAATAAATGTAGTTTCGATTTGAAAACCTTTATTGAAATGAATAGAAATAAGGATACCCAATCTGAAAATTCTTATAGTTTATCTGTTGATGAAATGACTTTAAGAAATGAATGTACAACCTTTAATATGAAAGTGATTATTAAATCAATGAATATTGCAATCAGCGATAGTTCTAGCAAAATTGAGAACTTGACTATAACTGCCCTCATTCATTTTAAATAATCATATATATTATTCAATGCAATTAGGATTGCTTATAAAATATCAAACGGTTTTATGTCTAAAACAATTTACATGATGGTCATTTAACATGCCTGCCGCTTGCATGAAGGCATAACAAATCGTTGATCCGACAAATTTAAAGCCACGTTTGATAAGGTCTTTGCTCATTTCATCCGATTCAGCAGAACGAGTAGGAATTGGCCTTAAATCATCTTGTAAATTGTTTATTGTTTTTCCTTTTGTGAATTGCCATATATACTTATCAAATGTACCAAACTCTTTTTGAATTTCAATAAATGCCTTAGCGTTAGTAACCGTTGAATTAATCTTTGCTTTATTTCGTATGATGCCAGCATCATTAATCAATTCAATTATTTTATCATCGCCATATTTTGCAATTTCCCTATAATCAAATTTATCAAAAGCCCTTTCGAAATTTTCTCGCTTGTTCAAAATGGTCGACCAGCTTAGACCGGCTTGGAAAGCATCTAGTAATATATATTCAAATAAAACACGATCATTATGAATAGGTACTCCCCATTCCTCATCATGATATTTAATCATCCTTTCACTTGATAGACACCACTTACATCTTATTATACTTTTCATTCTATGATTTTTAATATTATTGCAAATATATAAATGGAAACGGATAGTCAATTTTTTCTGATTTAATCATTGTTAGATATTCATTAAAAATCCAATGTTAATTATATTGTTATCTTTGCACCCTAACAATATAAATATATAAAAAAATGAAAACAGGTGTAGTTAAATTTTTCAACAATTTTAAAGGCTTTGGTTTTATCACGGTTGATGGAACAGGAGAAGAAGTCTATGTAAGTCAAGCAGGATTGGTAGATCAAATTAATGATGGAGACAAAGTTTCTTTCAATGTTGAACAAGGCAGAAAGGGAACTAATGCTATCAATGTAAAAAAAAATGATTAATCTTTAATCCAAGTTAAAAGAAAAGCCCTGCATTATTTGCAGGGTTTTTTTATGCTTAAAATTTATCCTAAATCGATCTTAATTGTGTAACTATTACTCTTAACCGCTGATGATTTATTCTTGTCTTCAACATAGTTATACTTTATAATATTTACAATTGGTTTTATGTCTTTCAATCTGAAATTTATATTAATCGTTTTAAAGAAAACAGCATTCACGTTTCTTAATTTAACTGATTCAAATTTTAACCGATTCACTAGTCTGACGGCCTCTTCATCACAACCATGTCCAATGCCTTTCTCAACTTTTGATTGAATTACATTTCCTTTCATGTCAATGGAAATTTTTAAAACAACAACTCCTTCTATTTTTTTTACAATCGCTTCTTCAGGATATTTCATTTCACTTTTTATGAATTCATCCATTGATTTATTGCCTCCTTTATAGTAAGGTGACTTAAGAAAGCTTTCCGGTTTTTTTGGTTTTTTCACGGGATGAAATTAGAAAAAGTATTGGACATAAAATGAACGAAGTTATTAACATTGATTCGTGGAAAAATAAATAAATATTTTGTGCATGGCATAATTTTATGATATATCTTTGTACCATTAATTAATTATTAATTTATAAAAAAATGGCAACAGCAAAAAAAGCCGCTCCTGCTAAAAAAGCAGTAGCAAAAAAAGCCGCTCCTGCAAAGAAAGCAGCAGCTAAACCAGCAGCAAAGAAAGCTGCACCTGCTAAGAAAGCAGCGCCTGCTAAGAAAGCAGCACCTGCTAAGAAAGCACCTGCAAAGAAGGCAGCACCTGCTAAAAAAGCAGCACCTGCAAAGAAGGCAGCACCTGCTAAAAAAGCAGTAGCAAAGAAAAAATAGTAATTTAGTTTACTGTTTGGAAAGCCTCTCGAAGTTCGGGGGGCTTTTTTTTTGAAGTGGAATTATTCATTGAGATTATTTTTATTATCAGTAATTTCGTGGCCAAATAAAATCAATAGCATGACAAATATAGAACAGCTTAAGTACCCTGTTGGGAAGTTTATTCGAAAGGAAAATTATCCAATAGATGAAATAATGGAAATGATAAAATACATCGAATCATTTCATGGAAGAATAAAAAGCGAAGTTGAAAATTTATCTGACGAACAATTAGATACACCATACCGTCCGGATGGATGGACAGTAAGGCAAGTGGTTCATCATTGTGCTGACAGCCATATGAATGCATTCATAAGATTCAAATTGGCGATGACGGAAGATGCACCAACCATCAAACCATACATAGAAGATAGATGGGCGAAAATGCCTGACACCATTTCAACTCCTATAGATGCATCCTTGATGATCATCGATGGCTTGCATAAAAGATGGAGCATATTGTTGAAAGCCATGAGCGCTGATGATTTCGAGCGAACCTATCTGCATCCGCAATATGAGAGGGTGTTTGTGCTGAAGGAGGTGCTTGCCTTATATACATGGCATTGCACCCATCACTTGGCTCACATCACTTCGCTGAAGAAAAGGATGAACTGGATATGAAGGTATTCAAGTTCGGTGGGGCATCACTAAAAGATGCTGATGCGGTGAGGAACGTGGCAGAGATTCTCAAAATTTATTCGAATGAAAAGATTGTGGTGGTGGTATCGGCCATGGGAAAGACTACCAACGCATTGGAGAAATTGACTCGTGCACATTATTATAAGGAGAACAACATTTCCGAATTTTTCGATGAGGTAAAAACATTTCATTACAGCCTGATAGCAGAATTGTTTCCTGATGAAAAGACTGATGTGACTCAGGAATTAAACACTGCCTTCCTGGAAATGGAGTGGGCATTCGAGGAAGAAAACACCAAGGGCTTCGACTATCTTTATGACCAGGTGGTATCGCAGGGGGAAGTGATTTCTTCTCGGATAGTGGCTGCATATCTAAACAGGATGAACTTGAAAAACCATTGGTTGGATGCGCGTGATTTCATCAAGACCGACAACAGTTATCGTGAGGGAAAGGTAGATTGGGAACTGACGGTAAAATATTCCAACGACATCATCAGAAAAAATTTCAATGACTGCAACATCGTGCTGACGCAAGGCTTCATAGGGGCTACTTCTGAAAATCATACTACCACCTTGGGGCGTGAAGGCTCGGACTATTCGGCAGCAATACTTGCCTATGCATTGGATGCAGAGGAGGTGATAATATGGAAGGATGTTCCGGGTGTGCTGAATGCGGACCCAAAGAAATTCAAGGACACACAGAAGCTTGACAAAATCTCGTTTCAAGATGCAATAGAACTGGCGTACTTCGGGGCATCGGTCATCCATCCGAAGACCATTCAACCCTTGCAAAACAAGAACATTCCATTATGGGTAAAGTCCTTCATCAGCCCAAAGGAAGAGGGCACGATGATAGGAAACAACAACGCTACCGAACCAAACATACCATCCTACATAAGAAAGGAAAACCAGGTCTTGATTTCCATCGCGGCAAAGGATTTCTCCTTTATTGTTGAAGAAAATCTCAGCAACATATTTTCCATCTTCAATCATCATAAGGTGAAAATAAACCTGATGCAAAATTCTGCCATCAGCTTCTCGGTATGTGTGGACAAGAGCGAAAAACTTCTTTCACTCATCGATGACCTTAAGAGGGAATATGCCGTAAGATATAACGAAGACCTGCTGCTCTTCACCATCCGGAATTATGATCAGGAGACGATAGACAGACTTACTGCAGGCGCTACCATTTTCTTGGAACAGCTAAGCCGACATACGGTGCAACTGGTGGTGAAGTGATTCATCATCCGCTCCATCATCATCAAGAATAAAATTTCTTTTTGCTGATGATTCCCCAAAAAAAGAACACCGCCCAAATTGCTTCGGGCGGCGTTCTACGAAATAAAACTCTCTAAAAAAACATTTCTTTATTTAATCTATCACATCAATCTCCCAATCGCCGGCAACAACGCCGAGGTTCTTAAGAACGAGATAGGTATTGGTGATAGGTCCGATGGTGGAAGCCAACCAGGTATGAGCACTGTTGCCATGAACAATCTTGTCGCCAGTCATGGGGTCGAGAGCATTCATCAATAGACAGGCTTGTATGTCCACATCTGCCGTTTTGCTTCTTACCTGAATGTGAGTTCTCGCGGTTACCGGACCATGATAAGCCACAATGGTAGTCTCGGCAGGAAGGCCGGTTCCATCGAAATGACGATGCACATGATGGTTGGCAGGGTAGAAGCTGGCTTCATCCCAATAGCTCAACCCCTTGACCATATTCAATGGAAATTCTTTTCTTATCTCATAGAAATTATCCGTGAGCTGCATCTGCAAATTCAGTTCGGCAGTGTCGAAGGCAGCCCTGTCGGCAGATACGCCTCCCATGGCCAACACCTGTGTATCGCGAGCATCATGCACCTGTGTTCGGTGCGTATTATAGATGGCCGTCAAGCCAGGAAACAATACCGAATTGGCAGTGGCGGCAGCGATGATCCTGTCGATGATGAGCAACACATTTCCTCGAGTCAGGTGATTGACATCCTCCAGCCCCAGAGGGAAAAACGAATTGTAGATGGCCGAAGTGTTCAGCACTTTGGTCTGCACCAAATGGTTGGTCAGGTGCATCTCGATGCCCACTTGAGACACCGCATAATCGAGCGTGATGGTATCGCTCGAAGTGCCCACCAGGTCCACGCCCAGCTTGCTCAATTTCAAATCATAGGCATCCACCTTTGTTTGCGTGGAGGCTATGTAAGGCGTCAGCAATCCGCCGTTGCTGTCGGCAGTCATCGCCAAGATGTTTTTGTGCGCCCCTATGGACAAACGTATTCTCGAAATATCCGGTGCTTTGAAGAGGATTTTGTAAACGGTTTCTAATGGTAACATGCTATTTATATTATTTATGTAGGGCGAGTATACACAATAGTTTTATTCTTTACAATTTTAAATATGCCCAAATCATTAGAAAATAAAGCCCTTTTGCCACACATTTAGCTTAAGACATGCACATATTTGCCCTCATGAAAATAATTTCAAACATTAACATATAAAGATATTCAGACACTAAAAGACCTCGAAAAGACTCAAAACATTCATTTTATGCCACCCCACCAGCACGCAATGGCATCATACATTCATTTTATGCCACCCCATTATCTTGGGATGCCATAAAACCTTTGTACCCTACCACCCCATTATCTTGGGATGCCATAAAACCTTTGTATCCTACCACCCCATTATCTTGGGATGCCATAAAACTTTCATATCCTACCACCCCATTATCTTGGGATGCCATAAAACCTTTGTATCATACCATCCCATTATCTCGCGATGCCATAAAACCTTCGTATCCTACCATCCCATTATCTTGCAACGCCCTCCACCAAAAATCTCACCCCAAGCCGCCCAAAACCATCGCCACCCATACTATATATATATAGGCATACATTTTTCCGCCCACCCATATTCAAAAAAAGCCGCCCACCCATACTATATATATATAGGCGCCACAAAAAATCCATACCGTATATATATACAGCACCCAACTCATAACTCATAATTAATAACTCATAACTAATTATAAGGAGCCGTCATGCACCTCTCGTCCCGACGTACTACCTGCCAGCCACCCGTTAGCCCTGCCCATCCCAAGTCCTTCGCAAAAGGGGCTAAGCGTGGGCATGTCAGGGCTATTCCCCACGGCAGGTTGCTCCTATGATGTTTCATCAACGTGGTATAAATCTCACACACACGCTGGTCGGGATTTGCAATCCCGACCTTAAGAATTATACAACCATCATCAACATAAAAAAACATTCCTGCTGCAATAATAGCTTCGCCTCTGGCGAGCCATCATGGCAACAGGAATGAAATCGGTATCGATAAAATCCTTGAAAACTTAATAGGTAATCACCTGCTGCTCGGTCTCCATCGGCAAATCGCGGTAGCCATACTGCTGCGTCCTCAACTGGGGCTCGAAACCGGCATCACGAATGGAATCCTGAATGCCCTGCGAAGTGAATCGATGCGGAGCGCCAGCAGCCGAAACCACATTCTCCTCTATCATGATGCTGCCGAAATCGTTGGCACCCGCATGGAGACAAATCTGTGCCGTCGCCTTGCCCACCGTCAGCCAAGAAGCCTGTATGTTCACGATGTTCGGCAGCATGATGCGGCTCATGGCTATCATCCGCACATACTCGTCAGCCGTCACCGTATTGCTCACACCCTTTACCCGCTGCAGCAAAGTTCCCTCATCCATAAACGGCCATGGAATGAACGCCAGGAAACCCTTGGCATCCTTGGGTTTCTCTGCCTGCACCTCCCTTATCCACACCAAGTGTTCGAAGCGTTCTTCCAGCGTTTCTATGTGCCCGAACATCATCGTGGCAGATGTAGTCAGGTGCAGTTGATGTGCAGCCCTCATCACATCCAGCCATTCCCTGCCCCCACACTTTCCCTTCGATATCAGGCGACGAACACGGTCGTTCAATATCTCGGCACCAGCCCCCGGCAAACTATCCAATCCGGCATCCATCAGCGCCTTCAGCACATCGGAATGGGATTTGTTTTCCAGCTTCGCTATGTGCGCTATCTCCGGTGGCCCTAATGAATGCAACTTCAAATTCGGGTATAGGCTCTTGAGTTCCTTGAAGAGGTTCACGTAATAGCTCAAGCCCAAATCAGGATGGTGGCCACCCTGCAGCAGCAGTTGCTCACCCCCCAATCGGAAGGTCTCGTCTATCTTGCGTTTATACTCCGCTATCGAGGTTATGTAGGACTCCTCATGCCCCGGCACCCTATAGAAATTACAGAATTTGCAGTTGGCTATGCACACGTTGGTGGTGTTCACATTTCTGTCTATTATCCAGGTGACCTTTCCATCGGGTTTCTGCTTCTTTCTTAGCTCGTTGGCCACAAACATCAGTTCGCCTGTAGGAGCATTCTGGAAGAGGTACATGCCTTCCTCCTTGGTCAAAAACTCGAATTTCAAGGCTCGGTTCAGTAGTATGTCGGTATTCATTTTATATTGATTATTAATGTGATTTATAGCTTAGTCAAGATGATTTTTATACTGGATACCGCTTGTCGGCAATGATTTATATACTTTATATTAATTTAATTGTGTAATTTTCCGCCCTCGAAAAAACAATATCAGAGGCTTCAAAATTACATAAAAGTATGATTCTAAAAATTAATATCGGTACGGCAGGGTTAAAGGATAGCTTGGTTTATCTTACCCACGCCTTCAAAAACGACAAACACTTGGCATTGACTCCACAAGAGGAAAGCTATGTAAATGCAGAAATCAAGAATGAAAAAAAGCTCGTCACCATCAACCGTTATGACAAGTTGATCATCATTTCCATCCTCGACAAGAAAGATCATAACTATCAGACTTTGGAAAATGCCCGTAAGGCAGGAGACAAGGTAGGCTCGATGGCAAATGGACATAAGCTTGCCAAGTTGGTAGTGGCCAGGGATTCAAAACTTTCCTCTGACGTAATGCTCGCTTTCGCCGAAGGAATGGCTTTGGGCAACTATCAATTCTTGAAATACCGCAAGGATGAAAAGAAAGAAACCAACTCCCTCAAGGAACTGGTGCTGGACGATAAAAGCATAAAGAACCATTTCATCAACGAACTGAACATAGTGGTTGATGCCACCTGCAAGGCCAGAGACCTTGTCAACGAACCGGTAAATTCATTGAATTCAGTTGACCTTGCCAATGCATTCAAAGCAATGGCAGCAGAGGCAGGATTCAAGATAGAAGTGTTGGATAAGGCACGCATCACCTCCCTTAAGATGGGCGGAATATTGGCTGTAAACAAGGGAAGCAAAATTCCTCCTACTTTCAGCATCATGGAGTGGAAGCCATCCAAGGCCGTCAACAAAAAGCCGATAGTATTGGTAGGTAAGGGTGTCGTTTATGATACCGGTGGATTAAGCCTGAAGACCACCTTGAACTCGATGGATTACATGAAATGCGATATGGGTGGAGCAGCGGCAGTGGCGTGTGCCATCTATGCAGTTGCCAAAGCCAAGTTGAATGTTCATGTCATCGCATTGGTACCTTCCACCGATAACTTGATCGATGCCAACGCCTATGTTCCTGGGGATATCATCACCATGCACAGTGGCCTTACGGTTGAAGTGTTGAATACCGATGCCGAAGGAAGATTGATATTGGCCGATGCCTTAAGTTATGCCAAGAAGTATAAACCTGAATTGGTACTGAACTTCGCCACACTCACTGGTGCAGCAGCAGCAGCCATCGGTCATTATGGTACGGTGGTGATGGGAAATGCTGACGAAAAGGTAAAGAACAAATTGAAGAAGAGCGGAAATAATGTATATGAAAGATTGGTTGAATTTCCAATCTGGGAAGAATATGGAGAGTTGATAAAATCGGATATTGCCGAGATAAAGAATGTGGGTGGTCCTTATGGAGGTTCCATAACGGCAGGGAAATTCCTTGAACGCTTCACTGATTATCCTTGGTTCCATTTCGATATTGCTGGTCCTGCATTCGTGAAACAAAACGACAGCTACCGAACTAAGAATGCATCAGGAGTTGGTGTTCGCTTGTTGTTCGATTATTTCAAGTCGCTCTAAAATAGAATTACTGTAAACAGCTGAATCTTTTATAATAGCATGAGTCATATAGAAAACGAAGGAAGAATAAGAATCGGCATTTCCGTTGGCGATATCAATGGTATCGGGATTGAAACCATCATGAAAACGTTCATCGATCATCGCATGACAACCGTTTGCACCCCGATAATTTATTGCAATCATAAGGTACTTTCTTTTCATAGAAAAGCGCTTAATCTTAATGATTTCAATTATAATTCCATTAAGAACGTTGATTCATTGATTTATAAAAAGGTCAACGTGATCAATACTTGGGAAGAAGATGTGGCTGTAGAGTTTGGGCAATCTACACCTCTTGCTGGGAAATATGCCCTGATGTCTTTGGAAGCCGCTGCCTTCGATCTCCATCAAGGAAAGCTGGATGCCATTGTTACCGCACCTATTAATAAGAATAACATACAGCAAAGTGGCTTCAAGTTCCCAGGTCATACCGAATATCTTGCCGATAAGTTCGACAGTCCTAACTATCTTATGATGCTGGTAGCAGGTGATTTGAGGATAGGAACGGTTACGGGCCATATACCTTTGAACAATGTCTCTAAGGAACTTTCAATCAAAAAGATTGTCGCCAAGATAAAAGCCATGAACAGCTCATTAAAGCAGGACTTCGGCATTGACAAACCTAAGATAGCGGTCTTGGGTCTCAACCCGCATTCCAGCGACAACGGCCTATTGGGTTCTGAAGAAAGGGATATCATCATACCTGCCATAAAACAAGCATTCGATGAGAAGCTGGTTGTAATGGGACCATATCCTGCCGATGGCTTTTTTGGATCATCCGCCTACCATCAGTTCGATGGAATTTTAGCCATGTATCATGACCAAGGTTTGATACCGTTCAAGACAATTTCTTTTGATACAGGAGTCAATTTCACCGCAGGATTATCTAAAGTCCGCACCTCCCCTGACCATGGTACAGGTTATGACATTGCCGGTAAATGCATCGCTTCAGAATCCTCCTTCCGTGAAGCCATTTATCTTGCCTGCGACATCATCAATAAGCGGGAAGAATATTCAGAGATTTCAAAGAGTCCTTTGAAGTTCTCCAAAATGGTGAGAGATCGCTAAACGACAATCACTTCCTATTTAACGGAATCCTTTCTAATTGTATCTACTGCAGGATGCGTCCCTCCATTCGTTGATGAATCATTTTCATCATCAGGGTACACAAAACCAGAATTCAAAATCTTTATTTGATACTTCTTTCCACTTGCATTGTTGATGGTGCTTTGTCGCAACCAAGGGTTAAGCAGCCGAATCATCTTGTAAGTAGTCTTGTTCTTTTCAGCCAAATCCACCAAGTCTATGGTTGTTGCATCAACTGTTATGGTATGCGTTGCAATAGGAGGATATAAGTCCGACTTCCGAAAATGAAAACCATACTTCATCGGGTTCGCAACGATTTCCTTTATCGCCAACAATCGAGCAATATATCGGAACGTTTCATCATTCAACAACAAGTCATAATACGATTTCACACGCTGCTTCTGCAGTTGCCCAAGGATACCATTCACACCCATGTTATACGACGAAGCCACCAAAGTCCAATTCCCCAATTTCTCATGCGCTTCAAGAAAATACTTGCACGCCGCCACAGTCGATTTTTCCACATCATAACGCTCATCTACCTCACTCCCGATGCTAAGATTATATAGCTTCCCCGTAGATTCTATAAACTGCCAAAACCCAACAGCTCCTGATGGCGACACCACATTCGTCAGCCCACTTTCTGTCAAGGCGATGAACTTGAAATCATCAGGAACATTATATTTTTTCAATATCGGTTCTATCATCGGAAACCACCTGTTCGCCCTTTTCATCATCAGCATCGTTTGGCTTTGCCAATAAACATTGATTGAAAGTTCCCGGTCTATCCGCTCCCGAACATCAAAATCACTCACCGGAACAGCCTCCCCCGCAAAGTTCAGATTCTTCGGAATATCCAATGCAAAAACATGATAGTTCTCACTGAAATTCCTTTTATAATCAGCATTCACATCCACCTTCGAAAAGCTGAACAACTTTATTACCCCAAACAAAACCACCAGTCCAGCAAACGCATAAATCTTTTTTCTCATCAATATTTTTTTATCTGATTATTAGGCAAATATAAAAAATATTTAATGATTTATTAATGAAGGACACTAAATCGCCCCAACAATTTCTCACTCCACCTTCTTCAACAACGCCTCACATTTCTTCCTGTTCTCCGGGTCATCCTGCGTAAAGTTAGGCAACGCCAACGTCGTCTTCAACACCTCCCTAGCCCTCGCCTTATCACCAGGTTTCCCGCGCTCATAATATGTCAATGCAAGATCATAATGATGAAACATATAATTCTTCCTATACTCCACAGCCTTCTCCAAACACCGAATCGCATCCTCATAAGTGCAACCCTCCGGAACACCACCAAACAAAGAGTTTATCGCCAATTTCTCAAACCCATTAAACCCCGCAATCGTCCGATGATAAACACCCAAAATATGCCAAGCACCATCATGCTTCGGGTTCAGACGCAAACAAATATCCAACTCCGACTTGATCCTTTTCGCATTATTTATCTTCTGCTTGCTGCTCGCATGCTCATTCAATCGCCCCAATGCCAACACATACGAAAAATGCGCCTCATCATCATTCGGCCCCACCTTTATCGCCTTCAATCCAAGATATTCCGCAGTCCTATAATAAGGCATCCGCATCCCCTCCGTCGCCTGAAGCTGCCCCACACGAGAATAAAAATAACTCATGTTCGAAAGATAATCCACATTCCCCGAATCCGATTTCAACAAAATCTGAAACAACGCAAACCCCTCGTTATACTGAAAATTCTCACGTGCCTTCAGCCCCTTCTGATACAGCAATTCATTGCCACCACCCTGCGCCCACAACAAATTATTTCCCACCACCAACACACAAAAAAATCCAACAAAACCCTTCAAAATTCCCATGATAAATAATATTCGGTAAAACCACAAAATCCCCATCCAAAATCACCCAACCACTAACGAAGGCAAAAATAGATAAATAAAAATTACCCAACTCATGATTATTTTTTGAAGCCCACAGCCTCCACTCGCATCACATCCAGTCCCGCTATCCGCTGTAGCCGCTGCATCCCCAATACCGACACAAAGCAGCGGGCTGCCGCTACTATCGGGGCTATGCCTTGATGGCAGCAGCCCCGAACCAACCAACAATAAAAAACCAACAACAAAACCAACCACACACACCCCAAAAATACACCCATAAAACACCAATTTCCCAGCCATAATCCCACCCAAAAACCAAAATCCCAAAACCAAAACTATTTTACCTTAAACTGAATTACGATGCATTGATAACCAAATACATATATACCACAACTTAACACGGCGTACGAGGACGTCGGACACCAAACAGCCCCCGTCCAAACCCCAAAACCACCCGCCCAAACCCCAAAAGCATCCGCCCAATCCCAAACCACCAACGCCCAACCACCAACACACCCCGCCCCACCCCAAACCACCAACGACCAAAACCAAACACCCCACCCACAAATCCATTTTCATCCCGACAAACATCAAAATCAACCCGCCCCATCTCCTTCCCCAAACGCCTAAATTCCCATTCAATAAGAAGATTGTAAAACAAGAAGGGAGGTGTATCCATCATACACCTCCCCTCAAAACATTAAATCCTACCTCCTGTTAAAACCCGAAGATATCAGTCAAGTTCAAGAAAGTTACCTTCCCATACTTCTCAAGAGTTGGAATATCAAGTTTGCTCTTGTCACCCAGCACCATGATCGTATACTTGTCACCCTTCACAAACTTGTTCTGAAAAGCCTTCACATCATCCAGCTTCATGCCAGGCATCTTCTTGAACACATCCTGGCGTATATCATAATCCAATCCCATCTTCTGAGCCCTTTCATAATTGAATAAAATCTGGGCCTTCGTTATTCGCTCCGTTTGAATCTTCTTTAGCACCGCCTCCTGTGCCGCATTAAAACCGTTTTGCGACTCAGGCATATTGGTCAACAGCGCAGTCATTCCTGCCATCGCCTCAGGCAATTTGTCAGCTTGCGTTCCGATGTATGCCATATTGTAATGAGCCTTCTCCTTTCGCTGTGGATTCTGGTAGCTGGAGAAAACCGAATATGCCAAAGCCTTCGACTCACGCATATCCTGGAATACGATGGAGGACATTCCGCCACCGAAATATTCATTGTAGGCAGCTATGGAAGGGGCATTTTGTTTGTTGTATTGGGTTCCCTTCGAAAGCATGATGATTTCAGCTTGTTTCATGTCATAGTTCACAACAAAAACCTGGTTTGTTTCTGTAGGAAGTTGTTCATACTTTGCTGCAGGAGGTACTGGCTTTAATTGAGCAGGTACCATGTGCAATTTATTGAGATTAGCCAATAAGGTAGTGGTATCTGAAGGACCATAATAAAGTACATGGTGCTGGTAAGAGGTAAGGTTCTTTATCTCACTGATCAACTCTTCCGGCTTGATGCTGTTCAGTTGTTCTTCGGAAAGGATATCGGTGAAAGAAGACTTCTTTCCATAAACGCCATAGTTATACATGCCTGACCATAGGATGGTGTTCTTATCGAGTTTCCCATCATTGCGATGTTTGATGATGTCCTTCACCATGTTTACATAGGCCTCCTTGTTTGGTTGAGGATCTGCCAATAGGCTCTCGAACAATTGAACGGCAGCATTAAAGTTTTCCGTTAATCCGGTAAGACTTACCCAAGCCTGGTCGTCATCAGCCTGAACGGAGAAGGAGCATCCCAGTTTATAAAACTCCTGTTGGATGGCAGCAGGGGTATATTTGGAAGTGCCCAAATAACTTAAATATCCCAATGCCAAGTCTAGTTTCTTGTCATTGTCCTTGCCCATCTCTACAAGATAGTATAAGTCGAAAAGATTGTTTTCCGTGTTTACCTTATAGTTTACCTTGATGCCGTTTTTGAGTGTCAAGTGTTTGATGTCTTTGTTATAATCAATGAAGACCGGCTGAATGTCAGGAGTCTTGCCATCGATGATCGCCTGAACGAACGGAGACTTTGATTCACGGTTCACTTCTACCGGAGTGATGGCAGGTTTGTCCACCTTCTTCACATTCTTGTCTTCACCGGTGCGTTTATAAACGATTACATAATTGTTGTTGTAGTTCTTGTTTACATACGCCACAATTTCTTGCTTGGTAATCTTCGACAGGCGGTCTATCTTGGCAATGCAATCCTTCCAGTCCAAACCTAAAACGGCTGCTTCTACAAAGGCATTTGCACGACCGCTGTTTCTTTCATACGATTTGGTTTGTTGCAGTTTCATGTCGGTGATGATGGCTTTCAACAAATCATCTGGGAAGTCGCCTTTCTTCAATTTATCCACTTCTGCCAACAACAAATCCCTTACTTGTTCAAGCGTTTGTCCTTCGCGAGGATCGGCACCGAGAATATGCGCTGAATAATCCTTGAAAATCAATGTTTGAGAACTACCGTTAAGAACTTGTTGCTTCTGATTCAAATCCAAATCTATCAAACCTGCAGTTCCATTTCCCAACAACTTGTCGATAACCGTAACCATGTCGGCATCATGTGTAGAAGCACCGCCAAATCTCCATCCCATCATCATGGTGGCAGCCTCTGGGCCAAAAACTTCCTTGATAACCGGACTTGAAATAGGGTCTTCTACAGGTGGAACAAAAGCTGTAACCGGTTTGGATGGCAATGCACCGAACTTCTCATCAATCAACTTGATGGTGGCATCCATATCGAAATCGCCAGACAGGCAAATGGCCATGTTGTTTGGCACATAATATTTGGCCAGATACTCCTTAATCTTTTTGATGGAAGGGTTCTTCAGATGGTCTATCGTTCCAATGGTGGTTTGGGTTCCATAAGAATGTTTTTGCCATAATCCGGCCATCAAAGCTTCAAACGATTTCTCTCCGTCGTTATCCAATCCGCGGTTTTTCTCTTCATAAACGGCTTCAAGCTCAGTATGGAAAATTCGCATCACCGGATTGCGGAAACGTTCGGACTCTATCGTCAGCCATTTCTCCATCTGGTTCGATGGAATGTCGTTTACATACACCGTTTGTTCCACCCAAGTGTAGGCATTGGTGCCTTTGGCTCCTATGGCCGACATCATCTTGTCGTATTCGTTGGCAATGGCATAATGTGCAGCCACTCCCGAAATGCTGTCTATCTGATGATAGATTTTCTTGCGTTCGCCATCATCTTTGGTGGCTCTATAAATCTCATAAAGGTCCACTATCTTGTCCAGTTCGGGCTTTTCTTTCGAAAAATCCTTCGTGCCATATTTATCCGTACCCTTAAAGAGCATGTGTTCCAGATAATGCGCCAATCCGGTGGCATCGGCAGGGTCGGTTTTGCTGCCTGCCTTCACGGCGATAAAGGTTTGAATGCGGGGAGCATCCTTATAAACGGTCATGTAAACCGTCAACCCGTTGCCCAAGGTATAAATCCGGGCTTTCAGTGGATCATTAGGCAGGGTGACATAGGTGTAGGCTTGCTTTTTTCCCTGCGCCAAGGACTTATAAACCGGGCTGAACAGCAGCAAGAATACGAAGGCGAGTAATACGTGCTTTAAATTTTTCATGTTTATTAATTATTGATTTAGATAAATACTATGTGTTTATTAAGGGGCGAATTTATAAATATTAATGATACTGATGACCTTGATATAAATCATGTGCCTATGATAGCTCGCCTATAGCGAAGCAATTATAGGAACAACATAAAGAATAATTAACAAGTCAAAAAAATACTCGACATTCCTCAATAATATAATTTCTCGGTCTTGGATAAGGATGCATCAAATGCCCTCCTTATTGCATTATTTTGTCTCAAGGCACATGAAAAATCGTGTTAGACGCCCTTCTTTCATCGTAAGGCCTTCAAACACGTTATCTTGACTGCCTTACGATGAAAGAAGGCCTCCAAAGTGTTGTCTAGACGTCCTTACGATGAAAGAAGGCCTCCTAAAACGTTCCTTAGACGTCCTTACGATGAAAGAAGGTGCCCTAGAATGTTATCCAGATGCCTTACGATGAAAGAAGGCCTCCTAAAACGTTCCTTAGACATCCTTACGATGAAAGAAGGCGTCCTACCATGAATTTTGGGCTATATTCCGATAAAGGATAGCATATATATAGGTATGTTTATTTGTCTGAGTTGTGTATTGGTTATCTGTGTTGAGACTTTTATTTGATGATTTCATTCGAAGCAACCTGCCGTCAAAGCATAGCCCCGATAGTAGCGGCAGCCCGCTGCTTGGTGTCGGTATTGGGGATGCAGCGGCTACAGCGGATAGCGGGACGCACCCTGATACGAGAAGAAACCGTAGGCTCCTTAAAATTATTTATTCGGCGAAGACCTTTACTGACAAATCGTCGAAGTAGAGGGTGTTCTTGTCCTGATTCCAGATATAAACCTTCATGATGTCGTCTTTGGTGGCGGCTTTTGGCAGCTTGCGCGACCCGACTACTTGCATCCATTTGTTTGGCGACCTCACGAAATCCTTCAGTGGCACAGCATACCAGTCGATGGTTTTTCCTGAAGACTCAAAACTGATTACCAAAGCTGCCGTGGTAGCCGTGTCGGGCAGATAAATCCATACGCTGGCATCGGCATTTCCGATTCCGTTGGGCGAAATCTTTTCCATCTTCTCGGTGATGCCCGGACTGTATTCGGTGTTCTTGTCGAGCTTGATAGCATTGTTTCCGGAGTGGGCAAAATCGGTGCTCACCAGCAGGGAATCTTTGCCGGTGGGCTTTATCTCCTCGAAATCGTAATTCATTTCGAAGGTGGTCTTGCGTTCGGCATCGGCATTGGTCTTCCTCGAGAACAGGGTTATCGCCGAATTGAAGAAGGTATCCTGTTCTACCACGGTAGGGAATTTATTTTTTATGATTTCATACACCACAGGGTCGGTATTGATGTTCGACCAGGCATAGATGAAGTATTGGGTTTTGGCGGTATCCACTATGATCTTTAGTTGGGCCACATGTTGCGGTTCATTGACGCGGTAAGTGGCAAAATCCGCCTTCTTGCCGAACTTGCGGAAGTAATATTGGATGTAATTGGGATGGAAAACATTGATGGCACGGGTAATGTTTTGCTCGCCATACTGGTCGTCCCACTTGATGGTTTGCTGGGCCAGTTCCTTGAATACCCCGAAATGCTGGGTGGTATAGAAACTGTTCCCGAACACCGTGCTGATGAAAATGGTTCCACCCACCAAAGCAACCAATATCATGGTTTTGATGTCATCCAGCACATCAGGAATGAAAGAAAACAGGAAGATGATGAGGAAAGGGAATGAAAACAGCAAGGTGGAATATTGCAACACGGGATTGATGTGTACCGAGTAATAATAGCCTATGAAATAGGGAATGACGAACCAAAATATGCAGATGAAATGAAACTTGGTCAGCTCCAAGGTTTGCCTGAAGATGACGAAGGACAATATGCAGATGGCCCATAGCATGTAAAAGACCACATCCGATGAGTTCAAGCCATATTCCATGAAGTGCCTGAAGAAATCGGCAGTAGGTTTACCCAACCATTCGCCTACGCCACCATAGCTTAGTTGCTTCATGGTAATGCCGAAGTGGGGGATATACTGGATGGTGATGATGATTCCTGAAATAAGGTAGATGCGTAAGTTATTCTTGTTAAGGAAAAGCAAACCGGTGAGGCAAATGATGCCGGCAAACATGAATGCGAAATAATGGGTGTACATGCATGCCGAAACCGAAACGATGAATCCCATCATGTTGGTTCTGGAGTCGGTTACTTTCTTGCTTCGATTGGGATTGGAGGGAAAAAGAAGCAGCGACCAGAAATAAACAGCAGACAGGGAGAACAGCAACCCTAAACTGTATGGCCGGGCTATTTGGCTATACATGATGGGGAACTGAAGGGTGGCAATGGTCATGGCTACGAATATTCCCACCGTCCTGTTGAACCATCTTTCGGCTATGAGGTAGGCAAACAGGATGGACAAGATGCCTGCAATGACGAATGGAAAGCGCACACTCATTTCGGACTCACCAAAAAGTTTAACCCAATAATATAGGAACACTTGAACACCGGCAGGATGATAATCTACCTTCACGCCTTTGTCAATCATCTCATTAAAACTTGGAAAGTTAATGCGTGTCAAGGCACTAAGTTCATCGTTTGACAAGGACCAGTCGTAGTAATTGTAAAATCTTAGCAGTGCCCCGATTATCAGGATGAAGAGAAGGAAAAACGCTTCGGTATTTTTGGTGGAACGCGCCATTTATTTATTCAATATTCGCTGTTTTACGGCTTCATACAAAATGATTCCTGCCGCCACCGAAACATTCAACGAACCTAAGTCGCCATACATGGGAATGGCAATGGCACCATCGCTCCTTTTAATGTATTCGGGGGAGATGCCGTCTTCTTCCGAGCCCATGATGATGGCTGTGGGTATGGTGAAATCAACATCGTAATACAATTGGTCGGTCTTTTCGGTACATGCCAACACTCGCACACCGCTTGCCTTCAGATAATCTATCGTATCCTTCAGATTGTTTTCCCTGCAAACGGTAACCTTATGCAATGCGCCAACCGATGTCTTGATGGCATCAGCATTGATTTGGGCACCCCCTCTGGATGGAATGATGATGGCATCGGCACCGGAAACATAAGCCGTACGGGCTATTGCGCCAAAGTTTCTGACATCGGTAATTCTATCCAGTATCAACAATAATGGAACTTTGCCTGCCTCAAAAATGGTAGGCAATACATCCTCGATGGAATAATAGCTGATGCTCGAAATAAAGCAAACCACGCCTTGATGATTCTTGGTGGTGAGTCTGTTCAGCTTCTCGATAGGCACATATTGAAACTGCAGGTTCTGTTGCCTTATCAAGGCTTTCAACTCATGAAAAAGTTCGCCGCCCAAGCCATGCTGCACAAAGAGTTTGTCTATTTCCTTGCCTTCCTTTATCGCTTCTATAACGGGGCGTATGCCGAATAGGAGATCGTTTTTTGTTTCTTTCACTGGATTAATTTGTTAGTCGCTGAATACTCGTCCTTGTCGCCAGGAATCCACTGCCCGATACCATTGGGTTTCATAAAGCGGTGCTCGTTCCAGCGTGTAATCATTATCGGTAAAGGGATTATTTACCCTTTCAAAATTAAAGTTGATGGAAAGCATCGAACCCGATTCGCCATAGGTCCAACTCTCGCTGTTCTCGCCTTTATAAACCACATTGGGGGCTCCGAAGACGATGTAAATCAAGCCTCTGTCGGTTTTCCAGCCTTCCATGTGAGAGCTGAAAAAGACATTCGCATTGATGACTCGATTATAAAATCTTCTTATAAGTTCCTTCGAACGGTCCTGATTGCCGCCCATGCCCATCCAGAATTTATCCAAAGACAATTTCTTGTTTTGCGTGTTCGACAATTCTTCAAATTCCTTGCGGGTATTGATGTATCTCAAAGGGTCTATCAAAGCCTGGGGTATGGTAGTACTCGGGAAATCTTCGGTGAAGCGATACAGCGTCAAGCCCTCACGATTGGAGGTATCCAACTGAAAATGATAGAAGCCCGGTTTCTTGAAGTTGAGGTAATCATTACCAGAAATATCTACCGTAAAAAGACTGTCGGGATGATAATCGAAGCCCTGCGGATTCTCGATGGCAAACGGCGGCAAGGCTATCAGGAAGTTGCGGTTATAGTATTTCACGAACAGTTTGGAGACGCTTGCATCACGATATTTTACTCGGAAGGTATCGGTGGCGGCGATGTAATTATGGAAATAGGGCTGCGTGGAATTCTTCATCATCACCGTAAAAGTCTGGCGGCTCTGCGTGGTTGATTTATCTACCTTCACAAAGTAAACCACGCTCTGTTTCCTGTTCATGTCGGTGAGTTTCACTTGGAGAATCTTGAATGCGCCGCTACCTGTTTTCAGGTCGAGGTGGCCGGTGATGATGTTTGAAACGGTGTCGCCTTTGCTGTCTTTCAAAGTCACCGAACCGCTATCTATTATGGCCTGGGCATCGATGGTGGCGAAGAGCATGTATTGCAGCTTTACGATGGCGCTGAACTTCTGGTCGTCTTGCCGGGTGTAGAGCAGTTCGTCGGCATTGACCTTGAAATAAAGTCGGGAGCTGTCGTCAGAAAAATTATTCACCAGAAACTCGGGATGAAGGAAAGACAGGGAGGTCTTGTAAACATAAGCCAGGTTCTGATTGCTGATTTTGTTCGTGAGGAAGCAACCTGCGAACAGGACGACTGCAAATGCCAGAAGGATTATCTTTTTCATCTGGGTAAAATTAGAAAAAAGAAAATAAATTGGAGTCGAGCTAACGAAAAATGGCAGAAGAATCTCCATTCCTCTGCCATTTTTCCTGATGAATAAAACTCTTTTATGGAGTGGGGATGGCCACCAAACCTCTTACGCTGATGGGCACTTCCTTGCTCATGACACCTACTTCTTTGTTCTTGTAAACATAAGACGCCTTATAAATCCAAGTTGCGCTCACGTCTTTGGCGGGTAGTGGCGACAAGTCGGTGCAGCTTGGGTCGATGCAGGTGACATAAAACACAAAGCCCTTGCCATCGGCAGAATCCTTGTAGATGTTTATCCCTGCATAATTGCTTTTGGTATATTCTATCAATGGATGCCCACCGCCAGAAATGGTCACTACCAAATCCGGTTTTCCGGCAGCAGGATCGAAGGGTGTAACTACCGCTTCTATCCCCAAAATGACGCCATCGCCTACACTGTAGTTTCCTGCATCCTTTATCTTTTTTGCCTTTAATCTGAATCGGGCTTCGGCTCCAGGAGGAACATCTGCCGGAGCAGTGGAAACATCGAAACCTATAGGCCATGCCATCACTGAAACGCTTGTTCCTTTTACGATTTCATGACCTTTATTGGTCCATGCCTTTGCATATTCGGCACCTGCCAAATGATGGTCGGCAAAATATTTTACATACTTCGAATCGTTCTTTATTTCCAATAATTCGCCAGTAGTCATGGCATATTTGATGGCCAATGCCGTAGGACCGGAAGTGCCATTGAGCCTATCGGAGAAATTTACCAGTTGATTGGCAAATTCTACAATGTTGGTCTTGACAAAATCATGACTTACCACCGTACAAATTATGATTGTAGGTCTTTTTTTGCGATAAGTCCTTTCGCCATTTTCATCGGTAAGGGCTTCTAATTTACCTTCCTTTACCAAGCCTTCAAGCGCCTTATGCGCTTCTGTTCTGAATGTTTTTACTGAATTTTTCATTTTTTTAAATTTTTGGTTAATAATTTTTTTTAAATTTTATTTATGTTGATATAATATCATTCCGTGAATTCAAAATGTTGTCCTTTTCTCCCGTGTTAGCGGAGCATTCTCCCATGTTAGCGGAGCATTCTCCCATGTTAGCGGAGCATTCTCCCGTGTTAACGGAGCATTCTCCCGTGTTAGCGGAGCATTCTCCCGTGTTAGCGGAGCATTCTCCCGTGTTAGC
>CAIWCG010000202.1 GCA_903911135.1 uncultured Bacteroidota bacterium | reverse complement strand
TAGCGGCAGCCCGCTGCTTTGTATCGGAAATGGGGATGCAGCGGCTACAGCGGATAGCGGGACGCAGATGGGACGAGAAGAGGATGTAGGCTTCAAATAATAATAATGATGCCCTTTATAATTGTACCTCTTTCGGTGCAATTATAAAGGGCATTATTTATAGTAGCATCCTTTAGGTAAAATGGGGGATTTAGCTCACGCTTTCTTGAGTCTTTAGGCGTTATCGGCCAAAGCAAGGCGTCGATGAAACCCTGTATGTCGCCATCAACAAAGTTAAGCAGGTCTCCCTCGCGCCAATAATGTGTTTCTATATGGCAATGACGAATGAATCACGTCAAAGTAACCTCGGCACATTTGCCTTTATCTATTAATTATCAAGGTTTAAGCTTTAATAATGATCAATTATAACTACGGTTGGTTTTGCCGCTATTATTAATCATAAACAATCCATTTCAGGCAAAATACCCGAAATAAATTCAAAAAATCTAGCTTTTCTTGTAATTATGTTGTATGGAAATACATCTCCACCGTATTTCCATTATTTGAAAATATCAACTGGTCAGAAAGATGCTTCATCAAATAAATCCCTCTTCCCGATGCCTTCTCCAAATTCTCCGGTGCCGTTGGGTCAGGAATGTTATAAATGTCAAATCCCTTTCCCTCATCAGCAATTATAAACGAAACTTTATCCACATCATATTGATACGTAATGTTCACCTTCTTCGATGCATCCCCATTGTTCCCATGATAAATCGCATTTGTCACTGCTTCGGTTACGCCCATCAGCATCTTGCCATAGCAGTCCTCCGAAATCTTATATTCATCACGTATATCATCTATGAGTTTTTCAACGGTATTTATAGCTTCTGGTTTAGACATAAGTATTAATTGTTGTGGAGGATGTTGTACGAGCATAGCGAGATTTTTTTAATTCTGGATGGATTGAAAATACTGATCAACCTTTTGTCTGTAATAAGGACTTAATGATGGAGGTAGCGTTTTTAACAATTCTATTTCTTTTAATTTTAGCCTTTTATACTCATCCAAGTCAAAAGGGTTACGTTTTGCAATATTTTTCCCTTCCTTACTCTCCCTTTTTTCGTCTTGTTCTCTTTCACGTTCTGCTTTTTCACTCTCCAGAAGCCTTGTTTTTATCTCATCTATCCTGCTTATTGTCTCTTGAGTTATCCTGTCATTAACAATATCCTTCTGAACTTCCTCCATCTTTTGAGCAAGTTTTCCCAAGTCCCCTAAACCATTTTTCCCATCCTTGTTTTCCATCTGGTTCAGTTCGTTCAATGCATTTCTCACTGCCTGTTGCTGAGCCGCCAACTTAGCCAATTGCTCATTATTCCCTTTGTTTCCATCCTTTCCCATCTTGCCTTCCTTACCGCCAGGTTTCTTACCGTCCTTCTGTTCACTCGCCTTTTTCTGCTCTTCTTTTAATTTCTTGATGGCTTCATTCAGGTTTTCCTGCATTTTTTTAATGTCAGATGCGGTTGGTTTAGGTTTACCCTTCCCAGGTTTCTTGCACGATCCCGAACTCGACTTCATCGATTCCGATTGTTGCTGCATCTGGTTAAGTGCTTCGGCCAACATCAAGGCAAGATTATTCATCGAAGTCATGGCATATTGCTGATTGTTCCTTGCCATACCCACATTCCTATCCTCATAAAAATCAAGTGCCTTTTCAATATTCTTATCAATCGAATTGATCTCTTTATTTACCATCGAAGATATCTGAACCACCCTTCTGCTCAATGCAAACAAACTATCCTCTATCATCTTCATATCATCCTTCAATTTCCTTTGGCTCTTACCAATCTTCAGATATTGAGGATTGTTCATATCCACGTCTTTAAGTTGTCCCATCACCTCCTCCTGATTAAATGAAACACGTATAAGATTATTCAGTAATGTCCTCAATGCTGCTTCATCTTCTTCTGCCTGTTGCATCTCCGCATTCGATTGCATCTGTTCCATTTTCTCACCCAATTTCTTCATTTTCTCACCAGCATTCTTTTGCGATTTCGAGGCATTCTTGTTTTCCTTTTTCTCCAATTGCTCCTTACTGTTTTTTTGCTCTTCTGATATTTCTTTTTGCTCCTGCTCCGTATTCTCAAGTTTCTCCGGATTAGTTAGTTCTTGGTTCTTTTTATCAAGTTCCTTCATGTCCTTCTTAAGATCCTCAAAACTCTTGTTCAGCTCATCCTGCTTTTTTTGCAATGCCTTGTTGTCTGCATTCTTTTCCAATGATTTTTCTGAAAGCTTTTGTTGTTCCTCGCCAAGTTTCTTCAAGTTGTCTGCTGCTTCCTGAATCTTTTGTTCCAATTCCATTTTCTTGAATATCTCCAAAGTCCTATCCATCTCTTTCTCAATGTCCTTGTTCGAATATTTCATTTGTTCAAGTGTCTCCTGAATCTTATCCTTATCCATCTTCTCCATTAGTTTCTGGAGCTCCTCCATCAATTTTTTCATTTCAGGATTCATCATTTTCTCCATAAGTTTATTCAATTCTTCCTGTTTTTGCAATAAATCCTTATTCTCGTTTTTATACTCTTGTTCTTGTGCTCTTTTCTGTTCGTTTTCCTTCTGAATGTTCGCAGCCTTGTTTTCCAATTCATGTTCACGTTTCATCACATCCTCAATTTTCTTTTTATCCTCCCAATTCAAGTTTTTCTTGTCAAACATATCCTTGTTTAGCTCATTCAAATCCTTCTCCAACTTCTTTGCATCGGCAATTGTTTGTTTCAATTCTTGTTTTATGGCATCATTCTTTTGTGTTGTACTAGCTTCAATTTCCTTTAATGTTGGCGCCTTGAAAACATATGTGGCAGACCTTGTTGCCTTGCTTCCATTCACGCCATCGTTATCCCATATTTCAAAATAATATTCTATTTCATCTCCAGCATTTACTTGTAGATTCGATGCATCCCAATAATAAAAGAACTGGTCTTGCACCGAATTTTTATTAACGTTAATATGCTCATTGAAAAACTTGTCTTTATTCGCTGATGAATCTGTTTTAAGGAATTTATAAACAAAATTCAACTTGTTAAATCCATAATCATCCTTCACTACTCCTCTAAAAAAGTATCGTTTCGTACTCAGGCTATCCTTCTGTTGTTCAACCGTGATTGTTGGATATAAATCTGGGATGGCGGTAATTGAATATCTGATACTGTCCTTGCCTTTTATTTGTGAGTTCGAAGTGTTTATGGCATATACATTGCTTTCCATAAACCGTTTTGAAAATGCAAACTTATTGTCATCAATCCTTCTTACATTAATGGCTGAATCTGCAAATATCATTTTCAGTTCATCCGTATTTCTTGTAAAGAATTTCCAGCTTATTTTCGTGCCGGCAGGAACATTGAAATCACCGGTGTTCTGCATTTTATCATTAGCCTTATTTACGTATGAAGGATATTCAAATACCGCTTCAAACGTCAGCACCAATGGATTCGGAATCGCAGTCAATTCATATTCTTTACTTGAAAATCCATCACCAATCAATCGAAAAGTAGTATTCTTTTGAATTTTTCTGAAGTCATAATGAAATAATATCGTATTCTCCTTTTCCAATTTGAATTGATTCCCTCCTATTTGAATGTAAGCTGCTTCAGGAGCTTCTTTTCCGTTTATTTTTACATCCAACTTGAAATCTTCCTGCTGAACCGCCTTCAATTCCTTGTTTAAAACCTCAAAAGTAAATGGAGCAGGTTTTTCATAATAGGTGCCATGATCTACAAGTCGCTTGGTGCCGTCTTTTATAATGCTCGAGTTGATGAAAAACAATCCGATTATGACAAAAACTGGAACAAAAGCATACTTCAAATATTTTTTATTCTGCGTCAAATCTATAGCCGAGGTAAAAGGTATTGGTTTCAATTCTTTTGTTTTCTGATTGATGCTTGCTTCTATCAGGTCTGCCGTATTCTTATCCTCCGTTACTCCATGTTGACGGTTAAGTTGAAGCGTATTCAGCAATTTATCCTTCACATCCTTAAAATGATTCCCAATTACTTGCGCAGCTTGTTCATATGAAATGATTTTTCCCAATTTATATAGTCTAAACAAAGGCAATGCAACAAATCGTCCGATAATATAAAGGTTCGATGCAATGAATGTATAGAAAATCGAAGTACGGATATCCGTATTGAAATGTCCAAAATACTCTCCAATCGTTATTGTAAGATAAAACAAAAGAGAAATCGTAAAGGCATAAATCACTCCCCTTATCAATTGGTTTTTATAATACTTCCTGATAAACTCATCCAGTTTGCTGATCAGTATTTTATAGTTATTGTTGGTGTATTCCATATTATTTATTCATCACAGAGATACAAAAAACGTATCATTCCACAAAATGTTTCTTAATTTAAGTTAAAGGTCACCTATTAATGCTTGAACGCTACAAAATTACCAAATAATTGTACAACAAGAACCGCCTCTTTCCCCTGTTTACAAATAAACCTGCAGCTATCCTACTTCAGGATTTTGTATCCATAAACAAAATAGGAAACACTTCCACCGCCACCCATACCAAGTCTTGATTCCAGGTCAGTTTGAATTTTGTCGCCCACTTTTACGCCGGGATAAAATTCCTTGAAAGCAGGAAACAAATCCTTTGTAGTGGCATGTGTCGTGAACATGAAGGTAGTGTATATCGTATCGCCAGAAGAAAGAGGATTTCCAAACGATGACCCATATCCTAGCACCTCATTGACTCTTAGTTTTGCCTTGCATGGCGCCTTGCTACACGGATTGCTCGTATCGCCTGGCATCAAAACAGGATTTATATAAATCAAAGTTGCATTTATTCTCGCATGATTCGGCGAAAGGTTCTGCTCGCTGATGCTTATCAACTGATTCTGTTTCACGCTCTTTGTTGCAGATGTTGTTTGCCCTTCCTTTGCCGTTGCAGCCTTCTCATCGGCCTTCGAACTGCTGTTTACCTGCTGGCTCTTGCAGCTGAAAATTAAAATCATCGAAGCCATCAGCAATGCGAGATGTTTGTTTTTGCTCATCCTATTGTTAATTATTAATGTCTCCAAAATTACTAAAAAAATTTATGATGGATATAAAAATATATATTTTATTTTTTCCATTTCCCTCTTATTTCCTCAAAATAACTATTTTTGCATGATTATAAAAACCAAATAAATCTAAAAATGAATAAGATAAAACAACTCCTCGCCCTCTTCCTTTTAGCGTCAGCATCCATGTTCGGACAAAACCAAATTCCTGTATCTGCCGAACCTGTTACACAACCCGCAAATTCTGTAGATTTCCAAGGAAGTCAAGTTTCCAGCGTCCGCGCATCTGCCGAGACAATGCCCAGTTTCGTAGGTGGAGACGAAGCAATGATCAAATACCTCGCCGACAACATCAAATATCCTCAAACAGCCAAGAAAGGCAAAGTAGAAGGCGTAGTATATGCCAGCTTTGTTGTCGACAAAGAAGGTAACATGACCAATATCGCCATAAAAAAAGGGTTGCACCCCGAATGCGATACCGAAGTCCTTCGAGTCCTAGGCAAAATGCCTAAATGGAACCCAGGAAAGGATGCTACCGGACAATTGGTGCCCGTGCAAATGACCTTACCCGTGAAATTCAAACTAGATACCAAGGACTCAAAGCCAATAGCGGCGCCTACACAAAAAAAGAAATAAGAAGCTAAAATTTTTAACCATTAAAAAAGCGGCTAAGATTCATTTCCTAGCCGCTTTTTATTTGATGAATCAGATACCAAATCTTAGTATCTGTAATAATCCGGTTTGTAAGGTCCTTCTACCGTAACTCCGATGTAGTCGGCTTGTTCTTTGGTCAAAGTATCCAGTACTACGCCAATCTTTTCAAGGTGAAGGCTTGCCACCTTCTCATCCAGATGTTTAGGCAAAGTATAAACTTCGTTTTTATAATTCGCAGAATTTTGCCATAGCTCCAACTGCGCCAAAGTTTGGTTCGTAAACGAGTTCGACATCACAAACGATGGGTGACCTGTTGCACATCCGAGGTTCACCAACCTACCTTCGGCAAGAACTAAAATCTCTTTGCCATCCAATGTGTAGAGATCCACCTGCGGCTTGATGGTATTTTTGGTGTTGCCATAATTTTTGTTCAGCCACGCCATATCTATTTCATTGTCAAAGTGACCGATATTGCAAACGATGGCCTTGTCTTTCATTGATTTGAAATGACGATCGACGATGATGTTCTTGTTTCCGGTAGCTGTAACCACTATGTCGGCTTCTTTTACGGCATCATCCATTTTCTTCACTTCATAACCGCTCATGGCAGCCTGCAATGCACAGATAGGATCGATTTCGGTAACGATAACACGAACGCCAGAGTTGCTCAAGGATTCGGCAGAGCCTTTTCCCACATCTCCGAAACCAGCTACCACCGCCACTTTTCCTGCCATCATGATATCGGTGGCACGACGAATTGCATCTACCAAAGATTCACGGCAACCATACTTGTTATCGAACTTAGATTTAGTAACCGAATCATTGACATTGATACATGGAAGCGGCAAGGTACCCTTCGCCATTCTTTCATACAAACGATGAACGCCAGTGGTGGTTTCTTCAGAAATTCCTTTGATGGCAGCTACCAATTCAGGGTATCTGTCCAGCACCATGTTGGTTAAATCACCACCGTCATCCAAAATCATGTTCAAAGGTTCGCCCTTTTCGCCAAAGAACAAAGTCTGCTCTATGCACCAATCAAATTCCTCTTCATTCATGCCTTTCCAAGCATAAACAGAAACTCCATTCGCCGCAACTGCAGCTGCAGCATGATCTTGCGTAGAGAAGATATTGCAAGATGACCAAGTTACTTCAGCACCCAAAGCCGTAAGGGTTTCAATCAATACCGCCGTTTGAATCGTCATGTGAAGGCAACCGGCAATTCGTGCGCCTTTCAAAGGTTGCGCAGGGCCGAATTCTTTTCTAAGTGCCATCAAACCAGGCATTTCTGCTTCAGCCAAATGAATTTCTTTTCTGCCCCACTCGGCCAGGGAGATGTCTTTTACCTTGAATTTTACAAATTCAGAGGTACGTGTTCCGCTTGTTGTTATCATTATTATATATTTATTATTAATTTCCGCTGCAAAAATACTATTTTGGCCGGACACTACCAAATAATGTGCCATTTCCTCCAAAACAAGGAATAAATGCCAATCAATTTAAAATCCTACAAGAAATAACCCCTATTCAACGGGGAAATAAATTTCAGTCAACCAATTTGCCGGATCCTTTTCAGTCATCGGGTCGTTTGCATAAACCTCCCAAGGTGCGCCAGTAGTCTTCTTCTTATTTGTTTTTATGTAATTTTTCAAGACATCATAAGCAGGTTCAATCTTGGAATAATCACCATAATATTTCAATTTCAATACTTTGCCAGCCTTTATTTCACCCCATTTCACTTCATCGTTTCCAGGCAATTTCTTGTCAAAAGGCACTGCAGCATCAAATTCAAAACCATCCTTTGCCCATTCATAATAAATGGCCATCGGAGCACCAGTCATGTTCGCACCATTTTTCCCGGCATAAGCCCCTATCTTACCATACGATTCACCTAACTTTTGTGAAATCTCCTTTTCCGAACATTTCACCCGTACCATCAGCAGGTTTTGCTGTGGAACGGTCGTTTCCACCACCTTCATGCCATCAGCATGAGGGTTATCTTGAGTCTTATTCTGAGCCATAACATCATTTATATCTATCAATACATAAAACAATACTGTTACCAATGCAATGCTTCCAAATCTTTTCATTTCGTTATATTAATCATCAACTAACTTATTCTTTAATAGCTCAACACCACCGATTGAGGCCCATTTCCAGATGTCCAAGACACCTTGAATCCATACTTGCAAGTAGACGAAGACAGATTGCCCTGTGGGTCAACACCAGCCGTAAAGGTATAATCATTCCCATTTACACTATGCACCAAAGCACCCGAATTTGGTCTCCACAATCCACAATAAGTATTCGATGCCCAAGCACCTTGGTAATACGTTGTAAAAGGAAATCCATACCTGTTTGTGCCCCACGAATCCGTAGTCGCATGGCCATTCACTGTAGTATCCCCATTAGCGGTAAAAGCATAATAAGCCACCGGAACACCCAGCGGATTTCCCGTAATGCCATAATAGTTCCACTGCGTCATCCGTGCACTGTTCCAAGTAGCTGTATCCCCCGACTCAAACTTTACACGAATTCCCAAAGCGCGCTCCTGATATTTCAAAGCCACACCACTGAAATAAAACCCAATCCAGTTATTCCCATTCACATTCTTCAGCGTTTTCGTGCCATTAAAAGTCACCGACTTCACCGCCGTCGAATTCGCTATCGGATACGTCACCTTAAAATTAATGTAAGTCAACGTCAACACCGACCCCGCATCATTCCAATGAGTCCCAGTCGTCAGCTGAACCTTGATAGACCCCGTTCGCAAACGCGACGGCGAAAAACAATAAGTCGTCCCATCAAAATTAAAAATCAAAATCCTGCTCGCTATCTGGCTCGAATCAATCGTCACCCCACATAGCGGACTCGAAGCCACACCTGCCATCCGTCCACCAAGGCTCGAAGTACCAATCGAATTATTGATATCCTGATCCGCCTGGTCCGACTCATTTTTCACATTGTCCGCATCCGAATTATGCTGCTGAACCTGCGCATCCAACGTATCCTTAACCGTTGTCGTATCCTTCTTCTTGCACGAAACAACACAAACCATAGCCACCCATCCAACCACCAACAATAGACTTAAAATTTTAGTTTTCATTTCATTTATTTTTAATGTTCGTATGGCAAAATTACTAATTATAAACCAAACAAAAAAGAAATAACAATCATTTAATGCAAAAATTAACAAACAAAATCAAAATCCAGTCATCCAACACAGCATCGAAAGCAAAATTATGATTCAGAAATACCCATCAAAATCAAAACATTAATGCCACCCATCACCAATAAATAGCTCCACATCACCCCACCATTTCCAAACCCACGGCGTCTATTGTTTCGAAAGCGGAAATATTTTACAAACCACACAACCCATCAACAACGATCAAACACCTTTTCAACCCCCGTTTTTAAAATAAAAAGCCCGACCCATAAGTCGGGCTTTTTTTTACACCCTTAATCTCCAACTCATTTAAGGAGCCTATGTTCACCACCCGTCATCATGGCCAGTCCCGCTATCCGCTATAGCCGCTGCATCCCCATTACCGACACCAAGCAGCGGGCTGCCGCTACTATCGGGGCTATGCCTCCATGGCAGCAGCATCGAAACAGCTTTCATCAAGTAACCTGGCTTTGGCGAAAAGGCAAAGCCTTTTCGCCGAAGCCCACCAAATTTGCGTCTCTTTGCGAAATCGTCTGGCCTTTGCGAGAAAGACTTCTGCTGGTCTGGATTTGCAATCCAGACCTCCAAAAAATAAAATGCATTGATATTCAACAACATAAAACACGCCTCGACAAAATAGAGGCCCTGGATGGGTTCTTATAGGCCCTGGATTAGTTCTTATAGGCCCTGGATGGGTTCTTATAGGCCCTGGATTAGTTCTTATAGGCCCTAGATTAGTTCTTATAGGCCCTAGATTAGTTCTTATAGGCCCTGGATTAGTTCTTATAGGCCCTGATCGTGTTCTTATACCTCATGGATGGGTTCTTACCCCAAAAGTCCCCACCAAATCACCACCACCACCCTATCTGAACAGATGAAACACCACAAAGCTCGCAGCATAAGCCAGCATGCCCATATATGCAAACTGAAATACAGGTATTTTCCAGTCCTTGCTCTCTCTATACACCACCGCCATCGTGCTCATGCACTGCATTGCAAAGGCATAGAAGATCATCAGCGAAAGCCCTACAGCCACCGTATAAGTTGGCCTCAGGGTAGCAGGGTTTATGTCCGCCATCATCTTGTCCTTCACCGATTGATGCGAGTCGTTTTCCTCGCCCACACTATATATGGTTGCCATAGTACCCACAAAAACCTCGCGCGCAGCAAAAGAGGTGATTAAGGAGATGCCTATCTTCCAATCAAAGCCCAATGGTTTGATGACCGGCTCAATGAACCTCCCGAAACTACCCACATAAGAAGCCGCAATCTTCTCGGATTGTATCTTATGATTGATTTCATCAGATGACAGTGTGGCGGTGAATTCCGTCTTCTTATATTTTTCTTCGATGTTCTTGAAACGGTCTCCTGGTCCAAACGATGATAGCAACCAAAGTATGATGGACATGGCAATGATGATCTTGCCAGCTTCAAAGAGGAATATCTTCACTTTCTCCACAATCGTAATGCCTATGTTCGACCAACGCGGCATCCTGTATATGGGCATTTCCATAATGTAATAGCCACGTTCCTTCGATTTCAAGATGAAGCTTAATATAAACGAAACAACCAAAGCCGTAAGGAACCCAATGAGGTATAATGCCATCAACACCAGCCCTTGCAAGTTGATGGAATGGAACACATATCGGTTAGGAACTACCAATGAAATGAGCAGGGTATATACCGGTATCCGTGCCGAACAGCTCATCAATGGCGTAACCAAAATGGTGATGGTCCGCTCCTTCCAGCTCTGAATGGTTCTGGTGGCCATAATGGCTGGAACGGCACAGGCTACGCCGCTTATCAATGGAATGATGGACTTGCCGTTTAGCCCAAACTTACGTAGCAGCTTGTCCATTATGAAACTTACACGAGCCATGTATCCGGTGTCTTCGAGTATGGCTATGAAGGTGAACAGAATCGCAATTTGTGGGATGAAAACAACGATACCGCTAAGACCGGCGAAGATTCCGTTCACCACCAGGTCGTTCAAGAAACCTTTGGGCAGCGCATCGTGTGTAAATTCACTAAGTTTTTGAAATCCTTTCTGAATCCATTCCATCGGCAAGGTGGACCATGCAAAGACTGCCTGAAAGATAAGGAAGAGAATCATCAAAAAGAATACATAACCGAATATTTTATGCGTCAGGAACTTATCAAGCTTGCTGCTGAATTGTTTTTTCTCGCCGACATCCTTATGAGAAACGCACTCATTGATAATGGTATCAGTAATGACTTTATATCGCTCCAAAGTTTCCTTTGCCTGCAAGTGAGTTCTGTTGAAACCCTGCTGTTCGATAAACTCCTTGATGCTGTCACTTTTCTTTTTATGCTCGATGAAGAAAGGTATCAGTTCATAATTATTCGCAATCTGAAACGCCACATAATCGCTATTGACATGGATGGTAGTTTTAATTTTGTCTATCAATTCTGGAGCGAAGGCATGGATGTCAATGAAGTCGGCACGAGGGGCAGTAAGATCACCCGACAGTGCATCCTTAAGTTCTTCAATTCCTTCTCTTTTCCGAGCATTGATGGGGATGACTCTCACGCCGAGTTTCTTCTCGAGTTTAGGAATATCAATTATCAAACCCTTGCTTTCGACCAAATCCATCATGTTCAATGCCAAAACAACCGGGGTTTTCAAGTCAATTATTTGCGAACAAAGGAAGAGGCTTCTTTTTAGGTTGGAAGCATCAGCAATTACCAAGGTGATGTCCGGATGTGAATCATTCTTTGGATCGCAAAGTACCTGAAAAGGAACCCGCTCGTCCATAGATTTCGGATATAGGCTATAAGTCCCTGGCAAATCGGTTATTTCTGCTTCAATGACTGTTCCTTTCGAATTGATAATTCTTGCTAAACCAGTTTTTTTATCCACAGTAACCCCGGGAAAATTCGCGACCTTCTGATTTAAGCCTGTCAGTGAATTGAATAGCGTTGTTTTCCCACAGTTTGGGTTGCCTATCAATGCAATCCTTAATTTCTTGTTCTCCACGATTTATTGCTTAGAAACTAGTATTGTTGAGGCCTCATCAATTCTTAAACTCAACAGATAGCCAGACACGGAAATGGCTATCGGATCGCCCAAAGGGGCCTTTCGCTCAAGAGTTACCTTCTCGCCAGGAATGCATCCCATCTCCAGCAACTTTAAAGACATCAACTCATCGGTAAACGATAGTATTACAGCCGATTCACCGACCTTCAGTTCATCCATTCTCATTGTATCAGCTAATGAATTTATATTTATTCCTTAAACGGTATGTTTGCTTTTATCATTGGAAATGGTCTTGCCGAATTTTGGGCAATCACATCCCTTTTTAAATAACCCGCAACTCGACATTTGTGATGCCAAAAGGATTATCCCTAACAATCGAAGAAAATATTTTACTGATTTTGTCATGATGAAATTAACTTAATAAGGTGGTAAAATTATGAAAATCCAAAGACAATGGAACAAAAGATTGTGTATTTTTGCCCATACAAATAATTAATAATGAAAAATCAAAGGCCGTTCATCATACTAGTTTATCTATTTCTTCCGCTATTTGGAATGATTGATTCCTATGCCCAAACACCCTTTCGTTCTCCTTTGGACATTCCATTGAAACTGGCTGCAACCTTCGGGGAAATCCGCCCAAATCACTTTCATGCAGGATTGGATGTCGAAACGGAACAGAAGGAAGGTTTGAAGGTTTATTCCGTTGCTGATGGCTATGTATCTAGGATAAAAGTTTCTGCAACGGGATATGGAAATGCCTTATACATCACTCATGCCAATGGCTACACCACTGTTTACGGGCATTTGAAAAGGTATTCGGACAAAATTCAAGCCTATGTGAAACAAAAGCATTATGAAAAGGAATCCTTTGAGATTGACCTTCAATTGTCTGCTGAAATCTTTCCTGTGAAGAAGGGTGATGTCGTTGCCTATTCTGGGAATACCGGTGGTTCGGAAGGGCCACATCTGCATTTTGAGGTGCGTGATTCAAAAACCGAAGAGCCCATCAATCCTTTGCAGTTTGGATTCGAAATAAGCGATAGCCATGCCCCTGTTTTCAATGCCATCAAGATTTATTCTTTGAACCATTCCGGAGTTATAGAGAAAGCAAAAGTGGATGTTCGTTTGGGCATTGTAAAGAAGGATAATTTTCATTATGAATTATTGAACAATGAAACGATTAACGGATGCGGAAGCATAGGTGTGTCGGTCAATGGATATGATTTGGAGAATGGAAACGAAGAACATTTTACCATCTATTCCTTGGAATTGACCGTGGATGGGAAATCCTTGTTTACGGTGGAGAAGAACAGGTTTAATTTTGCCGATACCAAGTTTGTGAATGCCCATGTGGATTATGAACAGCGATTGAAAACCAATGAGAATTTTCTGAAATGCTTCAAGATGCCCAATGATAAATTACCAATGTATAAAGGCACCACGGATGGACAAATCAGGATAGAGGACACGCTTTTGCATTACGTTAAAATCATTGCGAAAGATGCTGCGGGCAATGCATCCGAACTCAATTTTAAAATCAAAGGCTCTATTCCTTCAATGTCAAATATTGGGCTTGATAAAACGGAACATTGCACTAAAACAATTCCTTATCAAGGCATTGGAAATTATGAGAACAGCGAGGTGAAAATCAGTTTGCCTGCAGGAATTCTTTATGATACACTATGTTTTCAATACTCATCGAGCAAGAGCATTTGGAAGACTTATGCCGCCATCCACCATGTTCACAATCGGTTTACGCCTATCCATTCCTCCTTTAATCTTGCCATAAAATGCACCAGTTTGCCTTCCAATCTTCAATCGAAAGCCTTGTTGGTTTCGCTGGATAATCAGGGAAATCCGACTGCAGTAACCAGTTCCTTCAAGGATGGCTGGGTGAGTGGCAATCCTTCCCGTTTTGGCGATTATTCGGTGATGGTGGATACCGTTCCGCCGGTCATCAGCGCCATCAATATCATCAACAATAAAAGCATGACGAAAAGTGCCGACATCAAAATTAAGATCACCGATAATCTTTCAGGAATAAAGTCTTATAGGGCTACGATAAATGGTCATTGGGTGCTGTTTGTCAACGATTCGAAGACGCAAGTTTATACTTATACTTTCGATGAGCATACCTTGGCAGGGAAAAATAATTTGGAGCTTACGGTTATTGATAATAAGGAAAACAAGTCGGTGTATAAGGCAAGCTTTACCAGATGATTGGAACGATGATTATGAAAAACCAACCTGTATTTATTGCTTGATGAACTTGCCTCTTATGCTGGTTGGGATTTGCAATCCCGACCTTACCTCATAAAAATAAATGCCGCTACTCCATCTTGAAACATCCACCTGCGTGTCATTTGCTCTTATGTTTTCTTTATAGACCACTCTGCCAAAAATATCCATTATTTGTATTGTTTCATTTTGAGTAAAAGATGATAAACGAAAAGTAATGTTATCACTCGAAGGATTAGGGTAAACCAAAACCTTACCATTCTTCTGCTGAGTTTCGGGTATGCTTGTTTCGGGGGTTGTTATCTTAAGAACCCAATTACCCCCAGTAAAATAAATATTACCTAATAAATCAACACTTAAATCAAATATTTCCGGAATCTGGGCAGAGGTTGCAAGCACATTGTCACAACAATAACCAACAGTTCCGGTTCCGGCAATGGTAGTTATTATTCCGGTATTAGCATCAACTCTTCTTATTCTGGCATTAAACCAATCGGCTATTAAAAGATTTCCCAAGACATCGAAGCATAAGTTATATGGATTATTTAGTTGAGCGGTCGTAGCAGGGATAGTATCTCCATTGTATCCACCGACTCCTGTCCCTGCAATTGTTGTTATTACATGCGTTGCATGGTCTATTCGTCTTATTCTATTATTATTTCTATCGCTTACAAAGATATTCCCTTGCGCATCTATAGCAAGACCTGTTGGGTTGCTCAATTTGGCATTTATGGCCAAACCACTATCACCTGAAAATCCATTAAGACTACCTGCCACTGTGGTTATTATACCCGTATTCTGGTCTATTTTTCGCACTCGATTATTATTCCAATCTGAAAAATAAATACTGCCATTGGCTCCAAAGGTAAAATAAAATGGGACAATATTTGCATTAATAGCCAATATCGAATCACCATTAAAACTATTTAATCCGGTACCTGCTATAGTTGTAATGATGCCGGTTGCAGCATCTATCCGTCGGATATAACGACCTTCTGCAAAATATAAATTGTTCATGGCGTCAAAACGAATTCCATAGCCTGGACGTACATTTGCTGCTATTGCCAAACTACTATCTCCCGAATGACCATTAACACCAGTACCTGCAATGGTATAGATAAATCTGGTGCTTGCCAGCACTTTTCTAATTCTGTAATTTTGCACATCATTAATATAGATATTACCATTCATATCCACTGTAATGCCATATGGGTATCCCAATCTGCCAGAAGTTGCCAAAATACTGTCTCCTGAAAACGCAGCAGTATAGCCTTCTCCTGCCACGGCAAATATATATTGAGATTTTGCACAGGAATAAATTAATAAGGGGAGGATTAAAATTGATAATAATTTTTTCATGTTGTTTATATTTTAATTGTTCATAATAACAACTTTCCAGCTATTGTTGTGGGATATACCATTAACCTTTACCATATAGATTCCAAATGAGGAAAAATCCTGACAGGTTGGGCGCCTTTTTCTCGCGCCTTCCTGTAAGGTTTTAGATTGGTGTGCTTTCATGTCGTTTAGTTTTGATTTGGGATTTTTATTTATTTCGAGCTACAAAAGTAGATAACTGGATTGAGAAAAACAAGGTTTTGGGTAATTATTTATTTTGATGCCTATATATATTGTATGTTTTATGGGTAGTTATAAGGCGGGTGGGTGATGAAATTTGTCTTTTATATACCGTTCGGATTCACTGTAGCCATGAAAAAAAGTTTTTATAGGTTCAGAAGTTTCTGAAGGGATGGGAAAACTCCTTTTTAGTTTGTGGG
>CAIWCG010000201.1 GCA_903911135.1 uncultured Bacteroidota bacterium | reverse complement strand
GAATAGCGATTCTTTGCGTGGGAATAGCGATTCTTTGTGTGGGAATAACGATTCTTTGTGTGGGAATAGCGATTCTTTGTGTGGGAATAGCGATTCTTTGTGTGGGAATAACGATTCTTTGTGTGGGAATAACGATTCTTTGTGTGGGAATAACGGTTCTTGGTGTGGGAATAGCGGTTCTTGGTGTGGGAATAGCGATTCTTTGTTTTTTTGACTTAAATGGGGTTAAGCTTTTATGGAGTTTGATTGGTTATTCCTTAAAAAGTCATTTCGAGGCAACCTGCCATCGAGGCATAGCCCCGATAGTAGCGGCAGCCCGCTGCTTTGTGTCGGTAATGGGGATGCAGCGGCTACAGCGGATAGCGGGTAGCAGATGGGACGAGAAGTAGCTATAGGCTCCTTATTGAAATTATAAATGTATAATTATGAATTATAAATTGGGAGGATATTAAGCCCCCTTCACTTCATGGGTTTCCGAATCAACTGTTTGGTTTGAGGAAGCCTTTGGCGATGAGGAAGATTTCCTTGCTGCTGCTTTGGGTGCTTTTTGGGCGGAGTATGTGGACTTCCTTGAAGTGTTTTTTCAGTTCGTCGCGGAAGGGCATGGCGTCTTCGCCTTCGAAAATTTTGCAGATGAAGTTGCCGGTGGGTTTCAGGAATCGCTGGGCATTGTCGAAGGCCACCACACATAGGTCGTAAGAACGGCATTGGTCCACGAATTTGCTGCCGGTGGTGTTTGGCGCCATGTCAGAAATTACGGCATCGAAAGGTCGGTCTATCTTGTATTTGGTGATGAGGTCCTCCACCTTCAAATCGTTGATGTCGCCTTGCACGCAAACGGTGTTGTGATAATTTACATTGATGGCTTTCAGGTCGATGCTCAATACCCGTCCGTTTGCTCCTACCTTTCGAGATGAATATTGTGTCCATGAACCGGGAGAAGCACCCAAGTCGAGGATGTAATTGTCGGAGAAGATGATCTTGAAACGTTGGTCTATCTCTTCGAGTTTATAGACGGAACGTGCGAGGAAATTCTCATCCTTTGCCTTTCGGGCATAGTGGTCGTTTGGCTTATAGGACATGGAAATGGCGACTGACTATTTGCAATGCTCCATGGACGCCTTGATGAATTTCACGAACAATGGGTGCGGACTTTCTACCGTACTTCGATATTCGGGGTGGAACTGCACGCCCACAAACCATGGATGATCTTTCAATTCAACGATTTCGACCAGGTTGCTGTCAGGGTTGATTCCTGTAGCCAACATTCCTTTGCTTTCAAATTCTGCAAGGAACTTATTGTTGAATTCATAACGATGGCGATGGCGTTCCATAATATTTCCCTTTCCATAAACCTGATATGCCTTGCTTCCTTTGGCTATTTTGCAGGGATAAAGTCCGAGACGCATGGTGCCGCCCTTTGCAGTGATCTTCTTTTGCGCTTCCATGAAATCTATTACTGGGTGCTTGGTTTTGGGACTCATTTCGGTAGAATGAGCATCGGCGTAACCAAGAACATCTCTTGCAAACTCTATGACGGCACACTGCATGCCAAGACAAATGCCAAGGAACGGAATCTTATGCTCTCGAACAAATTTTATGGCGGCAATCTTTCCTTCTATGCCTCTGTCTCCAAAGCCAGGTGCTACGATAACGCCTTTAAGGTTTCCCAGCAATTCATTGACATTGCCTTCGTTTACCTTTTCGGAGTGAATCCATTCCACGTTTACCTTGCATTCGTTGGTAACGCCAGCATGAATGATGGCTTCAGCAATGGATTTGTAGGCATCCTTCAGTTCAATGTATTTGCCAATGATGCCAATCTTTATTTCGGAGGTAGGGTTTTTTAATTTACCAAGAAAATCCTTCCATTGCTCCATGTTAGGGTCTTGTTTCAAAGGAAGCTTGAGTTTTTGCAAAACCACCCTGTCCAATTGTTCCTTCATCATCATTAAAGGCACATCATAAATGGTTGATGCATCCAGTGATTCAATCACGGCATTTACCTGAACATTGCAAAACAAAGCAATCTTTCTTCTGATGTCCTTAGAAAGCTGATGCTCGGTCCTGCATACCAGCACATCTGGCTGAATACCATATTCAAGTAACGTTTTGACGCTATGTTGAGTTGGTTTTGTTTTAAGTTCTCCAGCTGCTGAAAGATAAGGAATAAGGGTGAGGTGAATGACCATGCAGTCATGGCCTAATTCCCATTTCATCTGACGGACTGCCTCGATATATGGCAATGATTCGATGTCGCCCACTGTGCCACCAATTTCAGTAATGATGATTTCAAAATCTCCAGTTTCACCAAGAAGTTTGATGCATCGTTTTATTTCATCGGTAATATGGGGAATAACTTGAACGGTCTTGCCTAGGAATGCACCTTCACGTTCCTTGTTTATTACCGTCTGATATATTCTTCCTGTTGTGATATTATTTGATTGGGAGGTAGGAACATTAAGAAACCGTTCATAATGACCAAGGTCTAAATCTGTTTCCGCTCCATCGTTGGTTACATAACATTCTCCATGTTCATATGGATTTAAAGTTCCAGGATCGACATTGATGTAAGGATCCAATTTTTGAATGGTTACAGTATAACCTCTGGCTTGTAACAGTTTTGCGAGTGAAGCGGAGATGATACCTTTTCCTAATGATGAGGTTACTCCTCCCGTTACGAAAATATACTTGGTATTTGATGACATATCATTAAATGATTTATTGGCGCAAAATTAGAAATAAAGAGTTAAATATAGGATATGCCAAATTATTTTTAGTTTTACCCCCTTCATAGAACAAATTTGATGATTATGAAAGATGATATTATAGGTAACAAGAAAATTATAAACGCTTGGACACTTTATGATTGGGCAAATTCAGCACATGCTTTAGTAATTGCATCCACTGTTTTCCCAATTTATTATGATGCAATCACAACAGACAAGGTTACCAAGTCAAACATTGTTCCTTTTATGGGTGGACATTTCAATGCAGACTCATTATATACATTTGCTTTATCTGCGGCCTATTTGTTTGTAGCATTTCTATCACCCATGCTTTCATCGATGGCTGACTATAGCGGAAAAAAGAAACAATTCATGATGTTCTTCTGTTTCGTTGGTTCGTTTTCCTGTTTAACCATGCATTGGTTCACCTCTATAGATACTTTATGGATAGGCATCTTCTCCTTTTTCTTTTCCATGATAGGATATTCGGGAAGCATCGTGTTCTATAATGCCTTCTTGCCTGAAATAGCGGCACCTGAACAGCAGGACAAAGTAAGTGCAAGAGGTTTTGCTATGGGTTATACAGGCAGTTCATTGCTTCTTATATTTAACCTGACCATGATAAAGCATCCGGAATGGTATGGCATTACCGAATCTTCCTTGCCTGCAAGGATTTCTTTTGTTCTTGTAGGTGTTTGGTGGCTTGGCTTCTCCATGATAACCTTTTATTACCTCCCAGGAAACATTTATAACAAGAAACCAAGCGGTAACATCTTTACCAAAGGTTATAAGGAACTCCTTCAAGTTTGGAAAGTCCTTAAGAAAACCAACAGATTGAAGAAATTCCTTTCTGCCTTCTTCTTCTATAATATGGGCACACAAACGGTTATGTATGTAGCAACACTTTTCGGCACCAACGAATTGCATCTGGACAGTGGCGTATTGATAACCACCATTTTGCTCATTCAATTTGTTGCTATTGCTGGCGCCTTCCTTTTTGCTTCATTGTCGAAATGGTTTGGAAACATTAAAGCCATTGGAATAGCCATTTTAGTTTGGATTTTTGTTTGCGTTGGTGCCTATTTCGTAACGGGTGAATATGGTTTTTATGCCATCGGTTTTACAGTGGGAATGGTGATGGGAGGAATTCAGTCACTATCACGCTCCACTTACTCGAAACTGCTACCTGAAACACAAGACCATGCTTCCTTTTTCAGCTTCTTCGACATATGCGACAAGATGAGCATTGTGCTGGGCACGTTCTCTTATGGACTGATATTGGAACTTACCGGAAACATGAGAAATTCCATCATTGCTTTGATATTATTTTTTATTACAGGATTAATTTTGTTATTTCGCATCAACAAAGTTGACGATTCTTTGCTTGGTGAAACTCATTCCTGATAACTAAATAATATATAATCAATAACGATGCTAGTAGATATTTTCATTCCTTGTTTTATAGACCAGATATACCCTGCTACCGCTCACAATATGGTAAAGGTGCTCGAAAAGGTCGGTTGCGAAATCCATTATAATCCTGAACAGACCTGTTGCGGCCAGCCAGCCTTCAATGGCGGTCATTGGGATGCCTGCAAAGAGGTTGGGCAGAAGTTCATAAAGGATTTCTCCAACGACCGATACATAGTAGCCCCATCCGCCAGCTGTGTAGGCATGGTAAAGAATTATTACGGCGAAATGTTTCACAATTCAGCCCTGCACAACGAATTCAAGCAAGTACAAAAAAACATTTATGAGCTAAGCGATTTCCTTGTCAATGTGATGCACGTCTCCGATTTGGGTGCCAAGCTCGAAGGGGTGGCCACCTATCACGATTCTTGCGCAGCGCTTAGGGAAATGAATATAAAACAGGAACCAAGAACCTTGCTGGCAAAAGTCAAGGGACTCGAACTCCGCGAAATGAAAGACACCGACACCTGTTGTGGTTTCGGAGGAACCTTTTCTGTCAAGTTCGACACCATAGCCGTGGCCATGGCCGACAACAAAGTGGAAAACGCCATGGCTACAGGCGCCGACATACTCATATCCTCCGACATGTCCTGCCTCATGCACATCGAAGGATTCCTAAAGAAACAAAAAAATCCCATGAAAGTGATGCACCTGGCCGATGTACTCGCATCTGGTTGGTAATTCCTTCCTCCCCACTTCTACTGATACATCGGTATCCTAATTTTTAATTCCTAATTTCTAATTCTTTTAAGGAGCCTATGGTTTCTTCTCGTCCCATCTTCGTCCCGCTATCCGCTGTAGCCGCTGCATTTCCATTACTTATACAAAGCAGCGGGCTGCCGCTACTATCGGGGCTAGTTTCGACGGCAGGTTCTTCGTCAAATGTTGTTACCAATAGATAAACTACCAAATATATTGTTCAAATATACCATTTGATTAATCCAAAAATGGCATAGATACCCTGTAAAAGATTAGTCTTTTTCCAAAAATGATTAGTCTTTTCCCAAATAAGATTAGTCTTTTTCTAAAAAAGATTAGTCTTTTCCCAAAAAAGATTAGTCTTTTCCCAAAAAAGATTAGTCTTTTTCTAAAAAAGATTAGTCTTTTCCCAAAAAAGATTAGTCTTTTCCCAAAAAAGATTAGTCTTTTTCCAAAAAGGATTAGTCTTTTTTGGAGATTACTAGGTTAATTTTTTGTCGGCTATGGTGAAACAAACCTTTGGAATTAGCGAATTCCCGTATCGATTTGTAAAAACTTGTAAGTTAGTGTCATATAATCGTTGGTAGGTTGCGGCGAAAAGGCTTTGCCTTTTCGCCGTAACCTACGTTTCTTATAAAAAGTCATTTCGAAGCTGCCTGCCATCAAAACCTAGCCCCGATAGTAGCGGCAGCCCGCATCTTGGTGTCGGAAATGGGAAGGCAGCGGCTACAGCGGATAGCGGGACGAAGATGGGACGAGAAGAAACCATAGGCTCCTAATAAGAATTAGGAATTATAAATCAGGAATTAGGATGCCTCTACATTTTGTAATATTGCAGCCTAATAATTTATTGCAGCAGCATGACAGAAAATAAGATTACCTCATTGTTCGGCATAAAATATCCAATCGTTCAGGCGGGGATGATATGGTGTTCGGGCTGGGAACTGGCAAGTGCCGTGAGCAATGCCGGTGGCTTGGGACTGATAGGTGCGGGTTCCATGTATCCTGATATCTTGCGGACGCACATAAAGAAATGCAAGGCGACAACAGATAAGCCTTTTGGGGTGAATGTGCCGCTTTTTTATCCCGACATTGACAAGCATATGGAAACCATCGTAGAAGAGGGGGTGAAGATTGTGTTTACCTCTGCCGGCAATCCAAAACTGTGGACTTCGAAACTGAAGGATCATGGAATTACGGTGGTTCATGTGGTTTCGAATGCCAAGTTTGCCATCAAGTCGGCCGAAGCCGGAGTAGATGCTATAGTAGCAGAAGGTTTTGAGGCTGGCGGCCATAATGGAAGGGAGGAAACTACTACCATGTGTCTCATCCCCATTGTCCGTGCAGCAGTTTCTATTCCATTGATTGCTGCTGGCGGCATTGCATCGGGTGCTTCCATGCTTGCAGCTATGGCCCTTGGCGCTGATGGGGTGCAAATGGGGAGTCGGTTTGTAGCTTCGGAGGAATCTTCTGCACATCAGAACTTTAAGGAGGTGGTCATTCAAGCAAATGAGGGCGATACCTTGTTGATGATGAAAAAAATCACTCCAGTAAGATTGGTAAGAAGTTCTTTTTTCAATCAGGTTCAGGAAGCAGAAAGCCGTGGCGCCTCCGCAGAGGAACTTACAGATCTATTGGGAAGAGCTCGTGCAAAAAAAGGAATGTTTGAAGGTGATTTGCAGGAAGGTGAATTGGAGATAGGTCAGGTTTCCGGTTATATAAGGGACATCATGCCTGCCGCTCAAATCGTTGATGAAATCTGGACAGAATATCTTGCTGCAAAGAAACGGTTAATTGAGGCTTTAGACTAATCATCTCCATGTGATTCCAACAAATCCTCTATTCGTTGGTCAATGGCATTGATGGCATCATGAGGATATACTTTTGAAATCATGTGAGGCAATCCATATTCCCAGTTTTTTTCCTCAATGAATATGCTGTAATGGCTGGAGTTATGCAAAGGGATTCTTATTCTTGATGCTTCCAGTTTCCTTTTCTCGGTGTCGTAATCATTTATCCGTTTTTGTTCTTCTTCAGTAGGATTGACAAAACCAGATTCACCCCATTTATGCCATTCTTGTAGTTTGGTAAGTTGATATTTATCCTTCAGCTTCTTGATTTCAGAATAAAGTTTGTTGTTGAAAGTATTGGCTTCTATTTTCTTCGTCTTTGTCCATTTATTTTCAATATGGAATATCAGTGCAGGAAGTATTTTCTTTCCATTAGTTTTAAGATAAAGAGGGTCATCATAAAGTCTTTCAGAAGTATCGTTCACAGCGCGGTTTGCAGCATTATAAAATAATACATAGACAGAATCTTTTGCTGTCACGATTATCTTGTCTTGCTTCACTTCAAATCTCCAATCAATCTTGATTGAATTGCTGAACCGGGATAATTTATCATCAGCCTTAATCAATGAATCATTTAATTGAACATTTGCCCCATTGTCTTGCGAATGGGCGAATTGAACAAGGATTAAAAAAAATATTAGCGACGCAAGAATTCTCATCAATTGCTATTTTGAGATTGCTTTTTCTCTTGCTCTTCAATTCGTTGAAGAATCTGAATGATCAGCTTGCTTTGATTTTCAAGATGCATAAGAATTGTTTCAATCTCCTGTTCGGCCTTAATATTTATGTCAAAGTCTGCTTCAGCCCTAATTTCAGCATGGTTGGACTGTAAATTTTGTCCAATCATGATTAAAGGCATCAAGAAAATCTGAATCATGTTTGAAATGAATAGCCACAATACAAAAGCGGGATAGGGGTCGAATCGCATTTCTTTTGGGCCGAGACTGTTCCAAGTTAACCAACATGCCGTCCAAACAAAGATAACAAAGAAAAAACCCATGGTTCCTACATGGTCGGTAATCCAAATGGCCAATTTATCCATTTTTGATAACCGCTCATGATGAATCTTGTTGGCATTTCGAATCGGAACTCTATTTTTCTTTATCTCTGCAAGCGTTTTGGGTTTAGGGTTTGGCTCCATATTTTTATTTTATAAGTTTATTTATTAACGCGGCAAAGATAAGGATGATTATTTATAATGCTGCATTCGCAATTTTATGCATGACGCCATAAATGGCACTTCACAAATGTAGTGATTAAGGTTTTGAGAAACAAAATCAAGCGGCATATTCAAAAATCATTCTAAAAAATGAGAAATTCCCCTTTTGCTGCAGTTTATATGTTCCGATTGCAGCAAAAGGTGCCTCGCAGAGCAATCCATAAGTTCCGATTGCAGCAAAAGGTACCTCGCAGACCAATCCATAAGTTCCGATTGCAGCAAAAGGTACCTTGCAGACCAATCCATAAGTTCCGATTGCAGCAAAAGGTACCTTGCAGAGCAATCCATAAGTTCCGATTGCAGCAAAAGGTACCTTGCAGACCAATCCATAAGTTCCGAT
>CAIWCG010000200.1 GCA_903911135.1 uncultured Bacteroidota bacterium | reverse complement strand
CCTTAGCGCAAATGCACTAAGCCCCATTTGACCTCATTTGCCCCTTAGCGCAAACGCGCTAAGGGGCAAATGAATTTTTTATCAAAGAAACTAAAATATACTCCTATATATATTAACTTTACTAAAGTTAATTTATCTATCTGAAGAAAGCTGTTTCGAGAAAGCTGCCGTCAAAACTAGCCCCGATAGTAGCGGCAGCCCGCTGCTTGGTATCGGGTTTGGGGATGCAGCGGCTACAGCGGATAGCGGGACGTAGATGGGACGAGAACTACATATAGGCTTCAAAGAATTAAAATTAATTTTCTAATTTTACCACCATAAACCAAAACCGATCATCATGAAAAAGTTAGCAATTTTAATTTCAATCGTGGGGATGTTCTCCCACGCATGGGCACAAGATCCGCAGTTCTCACAGTACTTTGCAGCCCCCTTGTATCTCAATCCGGCCTTTGCCGGAACCGACAGTTGCGCCCGATTGGGAGTGAATTATCGAAACCAATGGCCAAATATCGAAGGGCAGTTCATAACCTACAGCCTTGCTTACGACATGCATGTAAACCCGCTGCATAGTGGTTTTGGAGTGCTGGTTTGGAAAGAAAGTTCAGGTTCAGGAGTCTATACAAACACAAACATCAGCGGCATTTATTCCTTTCAGCAGCATATATATAAGGAGTTGAACATGAGCGTTGCCATAGAAGGAGCTTATGCGAAGGAAAATTTGGATTGGAGTACAATCAATCCAACTGGCGGTATCCAATATATATCTATTAGTGAGGTTCCGCCAACAAATTCATCTTTGGTTTTTGATTTAACCAGTGCGTTGGAACTTTATACCAATAGATTTTATGGTGGCCTATCAGTGGCACACCTTACGCAACCGATATTTGATTTCGGATATTATTATAGTAGCCAATTAGCTGTAAAATATACCTTCAATTTTGGTGCTATGCTGCCATTAGACAACAGTAATTCCACCTATCTTTCGCCGAATATCATCATCCTACAGCAAGGGAATTTTAATCAAACGAATTTGGGATTATATATTCAGCATAAAGCATTGGCTGGAGGAGTAAATTATCGTTGGGGCGATGCCATCATTGCAACTCTTGGCATCCAATTATGGGGCTTTAAACTTGGATATAGTTATGATGCCACCGTATCAAAATTGGCCAATGATGCCGGTGGAGCGCATGAGATGTCATTGGGATACCGCTTTCATGCCAAGCCGAAGAATGAAGGATTTCAACCCATCGTCTGTCCATCGTTTTAAGGAGCAGGGAATAGCTGACCTAAATACTATTTTTGCCCCATGCCACTCACCACCGAAGCCGATTCAAAGCACGAAGACTTGGAAAGTAAGTCCGTAAAGGATTTATTGAAAGCCATAAACAAGGAAGACAAAACTGTGCCTGATGCCATCGCAAAGGCCATCCTCGAGATAGAGGCATTGGTAAAAGCCATCGTGAAAAAGATGAAGAAAGGCGGACGGCTGTTTTATATCGGAGCAGGCACCAGTGGTCGTTTGGGAATTGTAGATGCTTCCGAAATTCCTCCCACCTTTGGCTTGGAGCATGGAAAAGTCATCGGCCTGATAGCAGGAGGAGACGGTGCCATCCGCAAGGCGGTGGAATTTGCCGAAGACGATGAAAATCAGGGCTGGAAGGATTTGCAAGTGCATAAGATTACCAAGAAAGACGTGGTGGTAGGCATTGCCGCATCGGGCAGAACACCATATGTCATCGCTGCCTTGAAACAATGTCGTGAAAACGGCATCAATACCGGCTCGATAGCCTGCAATAAGAAGTCGGCCATATCGCTACATTCCGATTATCCGATAGAGGTTATCGTGGGGCCAGAATTCGTAACAGGCAGCACCAGGATGAAAGCCGGAACAGCCCAAAAATTGGTCTTGAACATGATTTCCACCACCGTGATGATTCAATTGGGGAGGATAAAAGGCAACAAGATGGTGGACATGCAACTGTCGAACAACAAACTTATAGACCGGGGCACCAAGATGCTGATGAAAGCCCTTTCCATCAACGAAAAAGAGGCCGCCAGACTCCTGAAAAAGCATGGTAGCGTGAGAAAAGCATTGGATGAAAATAGGAAATAAGTTCCTATTTTGTTTCTTTGCAGCCCTTAAAGATAAATAAAGCCATGGAAAGAAAGACGTATGACAAATTCAGGATATTCGGAATACCCATATCTTATTGCGATACCAAAGAAGCATTGAAATATGTGGAAGATTCATTGAAAACTAAGGAAACCCGTTCCGTTTTCACCCCCTGCCTGGAGAGTCTGGCACTATATAACACCAACCCCATTTTCGCCGAAGCATCCGACAATGTGGACCTCTCGATAGTTGATGGCATCACGATGGTCATCATGAGCAAGTTCACCAAATATCCCTTGAAAGAGCGCATCACCGGAGCTTCTTTTGTGGTGGAGATCATCAAGGAATTTCACGACAGGGCAACCTTCTTTGTGGTGGGCAGCAAACCAGAAAACATAGAGATAGCCATCAAGAAACTGAAACAGGATTACCCCAACTTCACTGGCTTGGGATATTACTGTCCTGGGTTTTATAGCCCCTACCTGCCGCAGGAAGAGGTGGATATCGTCATCAAGAAAATCAATGAAAGCAAAGCCAACGTGGTCTTCTTCGCCTTGGGAGCACCGAAGCAGGAAATACTCATTCAAGCCGTCAAGCCTCATGTAACGGCTAATATTCTGATGAGCTGTGGCGGCACTTTCGAGTTCATCGGTGGGGTGGTGAAACGCGCTCCAAGAAGAATCCAGAAGATGGGATTGGAATGGGCCTTCCGCATCTATACCGAGCCAAACAGAATGATCAAACGATATGCCTGGCAGGCCAAGGTTTTCTTCACCGTGGTCTTCAAAAGCATGCTTGGCATCAAGAGAAAAAGATAGGGCAATCGGAGAAACCTCCTTCCTGTTCCATCGTAATAATTCATCATGCAAGACCTCGAACCCTACTATAACTGGATAAGTCTATATAGCGCAGCCGAAGACGACCTTTCGCCATTCTTCGGGCGGACATACAGCGAGTTCGAGTATGAAAACACCATCTACAATTACTACATCCACCCGCAGTGGGATTTCATCGGCTCCCCTACCCTATACATCAAAATCCTGTTCGCCGATTACGTCTCCGGCTTCGCCATCATCGAGATGATAGGCGAATGGAACGACGCCATCAACAACGACATCATGTTCCTCAAGCGCGACATCATAGACCACATGATATCGGAAGGCATAAACAAATTCATACTCATCGGCGAAAACGTGCTGAATTTTCACACATCAGACGACTGCTATTATGAGGAATGGTTTCAGGACGTGGAAGACGGCTGGATAGTGGCCATCAACTTCCGCCAACACGTTTTGAACGAATTCTCACGCGGCAACATCGACTATTACCTCGGCATGGGTGGCGAATTCGACACGCTGGAGTGGCGCACCTTCAATCCCATGCAACTCTTCGAACGCATCGAAGCCGTCCTCTCCAGGCGCCTGAATTGAAGCAATGAAGGTGGCAGAAACAATCCCCTCTCATTCATAATTCATCATCTATAATTTATAATTTTTTGAAGCCTATGGCAGGTTCTCGTCCCATCTGCGTCCCGCTATCCGCTGTAGCCGCTGCTCTCCCATTTCCAAGACAAAGCAGCGGGCTGCCGCTACTATCGGGGCTATGATTGATGGCAGGTAGCTTCGAAATGACTTTCGGCAGATAACGTTGCTGCGGCGAAAATGCAAAGCCTTTTCGCCGCAGCCATCCCAATATGATTCCACGCCAGCCATTCTTAACAGCAAAAACACTCCATAAAACTAACCATCCAGATGAAAAACAGGTCAGTATATTAGTTCATAGAAACTGTCAGATATTGAAATAATTACAAAACTGGTTACCAAAGCTATTTCGTAATTCATCTCCATTTTGCAGCCATTTACCCTATAAATGGCATAAAATGGCATAATGCATTGATTACTAAGGTCATCAGCGGCATAACTGGCGCCAGTTATGCCGCTGCTTAGTTTAGAAACGGCATATCTGACACTGGTTTTGGCGCTGCTTAGTTAAGAAGTTACCTATCCAATGCCAGTTATAAAGCCGCTTAGTTAAGCAGTTTCATGATTTCTTCCAGGTATGAGGCTGCTTGGTTAAGATATTTCGTATCAAATGCCAGCCATGAAAATTCTTGGGTATGATGTTTCATGTTTTTCGCTGAGGAGGAAGCTCCTTTGGTAAGATGTTTGGTATCTGATGCAGGTCATGAAACTTCTTGGTTAAGATGTTTCATTATTCCATTTGGGCATAGTACTTGAGAGGTCTTCTGGTTGCCACTTTATATTTTTGAGAATAATCCTGAGTAAACAAGTAGCTTATGAACATATTCATGTTCACTTCCATGGCTAAAAGCCATTTCGAAGCAAGCTGCCATCAAAACTAGCCCCGATAGTAGCGGCAGCCCGCTGCTTTGTTTCGGATTTGGGAATGCAGCGGCTACAGCGGATAGCGGGACGCAGATGGGACGAGAACTTGCCATAGGCTTCAAAAAGAAAAAGCCACCCTGATGAGGAGTGGCTTTTGGCTTTTAAAGAATCGGGGGCTTATTGTGCACCTTTTATTTCGGTATCGTTGTCATACCCACCATCGGATGACTTTGGGAAATTACCCTTTTGGATGTTGTTGATGTAATTCGTGACGGCATCTTTGGCTGCATTTACGTCCTTCAGGCCATCGAAGCTTGGGTCCGGAGGAAGGGGAAAAAGTGAAAGTTGAGGTGTTTTACCGCTTGCATCCATGCCATATTTAAGTACGACATAAATGTAGGTACCGCCCTGATTGATGCTCAAAACCCTTTCGCCGGAAATATTTGAAACGGAATAGGCACCTCCCGATAGCTTGCCGGGATGTATCATGATCTGTGAACCGGAGGCATCGAAACTGATGGACACCGGTGAACCATTGTTGTAGGTTCCGTTCCAGGACTTGCCGGTGATTTCAGTACCGAGTGTGCTGCCATCTGGCGGCAAAGGAAAATTGAACACGTTTGCAAAGCTGCATATCAGGATGAACATTGAGCATGCAGTGAGGATAGTTAGGATTTTTTTCATTGTTTTTTGTTTTTTGTGATAAATTATTTTTATGATTTATTATTGTGCGCCTCTAATTTCGGTGTCGTTGTCATAGCCACCATCTGTATTTACAGGGTAGATTCTCAGGTTTTCTATGATGTTGAAATAGGAATAGCAGAACCTGACGAATTGCAAATCATCTGTGAACGGTGTCCTGGATATTCCGGATGGAAGGGGAAGCAAAGAAACGGTGTTCAATCTGCCAGTTGCATCAGTGGTTGTCTTCACTACCACATAGTAGTTGTTGCCAGTTTCATCAAAAACATCCAAAATTTGATATTCAGGACCATTACGATTTGGAAGAGTTTTCAGACAACAGGTATAATTTGCCACATTGGAACCGACCACAACATTAAGGGCATATAATCCAGATATTGGCGATTTCAAAGGACTGAATTTAAACGTTGCCCTGATACCGGTAGCAATACCTTCCGCGCCTACAATTCCAGTCCATGGTTTATCGCATATTCCATCTGGTAACGAAGATCCATCCTGTAAAAATTTAAAGTTTGACTGATAAGGACAACCACATAGCAGCACATACACTGTAAGCACCGCAGAAAGAGATAAGATTTTTTTCATGTGTTTAAATATTTTTGTTAATAATTGTTTTTTTCAAGCGACAAAATTAAATATTAAATTCTGTTTAACCAAAACTGTATAGTTTATAATTATTTGAATTTCTCGCATTTCTTACAAATCTTCAACAAAATACATATCTATGTATCCCTTGTTCTTTGCCTCTATTTTACCTCGATAGGTGCATTTGAATTTATCCTTTATCAGTTCATAGGTGGCTGATGAGACATTCACCCTCCCCACTTCTCCACTGGCTTCCATCCTAGCAGCGAGGTTTACTGTATCGCCCCATATATCATATGCAAACTTCATTTCGCCCACTATTCCAGCTACCACAGGTCCTGTATGTATGCCTATTCTCATCTCGAATGGCGTTTCCCCTTTTGCTATCTTGATTGCTTTATATTTTTCAACGAAATCACGAATCTCCAAACCTGCCCTCACCACATCAATAGGGTTGGTAGCATTCTTTACCGGCAATCCACCGGCACACATATATGCGTCACCTATGGTTTTGATTTTTTCCACGCCATGTTTCTGTAATATCTTATCGAACTGGCTAAAACAATAATGAATGCTTTCTACTAGTTGCTCTGCACTTAGCTGTTCGCCAATCTTGGTAAAGTCCTTAAAGTCGGTAAACATGACAGTTACCAAATCAAAGTTCCTTGCCGTAGCCGTACCAGTTTCTTTCAATTCTGCAGCCACCTCTGATGGAAGGATGTTCAACAACAACAGTTCGCTCCTCTTCTTTTCGTATTCCACCTTTCCCTTTTCCTCCGAAATGATGTCGTTCTTTTCCTTCAACAGATTATTAGCGTTTATTTTAAGTCGATAACGATTATAAATTACTCCTAATAAAAGCAAGACCAACAAAAAACCAATGATAAAAGTATTCTTCAAGGTGGTTTCACGCTTGATGGCTTCCTTGCTTACTGCATCTGCTTTGGCTTGCTCCGCTTTCAATGAATCCTGCTTGCGGTCGAATACATATTGCATCTGCAACTGGGCAATCTTCTTTTGATTCTCGGCATTGAACAAGGAGTCCTTTACCTGATGAAATAACCCACGATATTGAAACGCTTCCTTATAATTGTTCATGGCCGAATCAATCTCCGAAATGCTTGCATAGATAGCCTTTATCAAATCGAGATGCCCGATGGTCTTCGCCACAGCCAATCCCTTCAGCTGATTGTTCAAAGCCAGTGGTAGCTTGCCTTGCTTTAAATAAAACTCACCGATATTGTTATACGAAGTGGCTATACCTTGCTTGTCGCCAATATCCTCTCTTATGGATAAGGCTCTTTGATAATTCTTCAAGGCCTCCTCGAATTTCTTCTGTTCAATATAAATAAGTCCTATGTTTTCATACGTGGCAGCCATATCGCGCTTGTTGCCAATCTCTTCAAAAAACGAGATGCATTCCAAATCTATCTTCAAGGCATCATCAAGTTTCCCTTGCAACTTATAAATGGTACCCATGTTTTTCAAGGCTGTGGCAGCCGCTTCGGTTTTCTTGTTTGGGTCTTGAGCATTCAATGATTTCTGATAAAACTTCAAGGCCTCATCATAATTCCCTTGCCTCATGTGAATGATGCCGATGTTGTTATACGCCATCGACATGCCCTTTTTGTTGCCCATTTCTTCCCATATCTTCAAGCTGGTAAGATAATTCTGCAATGCTTCCGGATAATTCCCTTGTTTCTTGTATATAATCCCCAAGTTATTATACGAATACGCCTCGCCTTCCTTGTCGCCTATTTCGGTCCTTATTTTGAGCGACGTCTTGTAATTTTCTAGCGCCATGATATAATCTCCCTTGTCATCACACACGCTCCCAAAACTATTGTAGGCAAATGCAATTCCCTTTTTATAACCTATTTCGGTGGCCAAAGCCAAGGTCTGATTCGCATAATCAAGCGCAGCATCCGAATTGTTTCCCCAATACTTCCTCGACAATTGGTCAAGTATTTTCACCTTGGCAGTATCATACATCTTACCGGCTTTGGTGCCCAGTTGCTCCTTCCGTTCGGCAAACAACTTCAACTCCTTCAACAAAGAATCGATCACCTTTTGGTTCTGCCCCATAGCCACAGGCAAAAGAAAAGGAAACAGCAACAGCAGGATCAAAATCTTCTTCATCAAATTGGAGTTTAAGTAAGTGTTTATTTTCAAGGGCTCAAAAATAATAAAAAAACATTAACTAATCTTACATCGCTGAATTATTATCTCAAAATAGTAAACCAAAAGCCGATTCAACCAATTTAGGCATTGCCTCAACTTATAACTCATAATTTATAACTCATAACTTTTTTAAGGAGCCTATATCCACTTCTCGTCCCATCTGCGTCCCGCTATCCGCTGTAGCCGCTGCATTCCCAAACCCGATACAAAGCAGCGGGCTGCCGCTACTATCGGGGCTAGTTATGACGGCAGGTTGCCTCGAATGAAACTGTTAACAAAAGATGACTCCATTCAATTCCCATCCAAATTGATATTGACTTAAAGCGTTAGACTTTAAAAAGGTCGCATATTCTTCTCGATAACTCGAGAGGCATTTGCGACCTGTCGAGAATATTTGCCGACTAGTCGAGAACTTTTGACGACCTGTCGAGAACTTTTGTCGACAGGTCGAGAATTTTTGTCGACCTATCGAGAACTTTTGACGACCTGTCGAGAATTTTTGTCGACCTATCGAGAAAAGTTCTCGACAGGTCGGCAAAACTATATTTATGGCATAATTTGGTTTAATCAGTATTAAAGGATGCAAGCATGTCAACCTGAAATGTGATTAATATCATTTAATAGCCTTGAAAAGATGGCTTATTTTGTGCCCATAAACAATAAGGAAATGGTTAGACATAAAACAACAGCGGTTCATAAAGGCAAGATGGCTTTCGATGCTAAGATTAACAACCATGCCGTGGTGGTGGATACCGTGGAGGCAGGTGGTGGCGACAATACCGGACCGAATGCCAAACCGCTGATGTTGGTGGCATTGGCAGGATGTGTGGGTATGGAAATGGTGCCTATCCTGAACAAGATGAGGATGGAATTCAGCGATTTTTCGGTGGAGGCTGATGCCGAATTGACGGATGAACATCCTCGCGTGTATGCCTCCATAAAACTGATTGTAACCATCAAGATAGATGAATCGAACAGGGCTCGGTTCGAAAACGCGCTCCATCTATCCTTGGATAAATACTGCGGAGTATATGCCATGATGAGCAAAGTGGCCCCCATAACCAAAGAAATCGTTTACCTCTGATGACTATGACGGATTGTAAAACTTGGAGAATTTAATTCATAAAGGTTTTATAATTTTGCACGGATATAAATCGCATCGATAATTAAAAATTAAAACCAATAAGAATATGGAATTTAAAAAACTCTTCATCCCAGGACCAACACAAGTTCATCCTGATGTATTGGCCAAAATGGCCACCCCAATGATCGGCCACAGAAGCAAAGATGCCTCTGAACTGCAAAAACGCATCACCCAAAAGATGCAAAACCTGATGTTCACAAAAAACAAGATTGCCTTGTCCACTTCATCCGGAACGGGATTGATGGAAGGTGCCATCAGAGGTGCAACTGCCAAAAGGGCTATCGTGTTTTCTGTTGGAGATTTTGGTAACCGTTGGGCTGATTTGGCCAAACTGAATGATGTTCCTGTCGACTTGCATGTGGAAGAACCCGGAAACCCTACCATGCCGAAGACCGTGGATGATTATCTGAAAACGGGCAAATATGATGTGGTGACCATTACCCATAACGAAACCTCTACCGGCATCATGAATCCGGTGGAATCCATCTCTGAAATAATCAAGAAATATCCTGATGTGCTTTGGTTGGTGGATTGTGTGAGTTCATTGGGCGGTGCCAAGGTGGAAGTGGATAAACTGGGTATCGACATCTGCATCACCTCATCACAGAAAGCATTGGCTCTTCCTCCAGGATTGGCCTTATGTTCAGTGTCTCCAAAGGCTGAAGAACGATTCACCAAGGTGGGAAACAAGGGTTATTATTTGGACCTGAAGAACATCATCAAATATATTGACAAGAAAGACCATCAATATTCTTCTACACCTTCCTTGTCGCACATGTTTGCATTGGATTTCCAATTGGACAGGATTGAAAAGGAAGGCATCGAAAACCGTTTCATCCGTCATATCGAGATGGCGGAATTCATGTATGAATGGGCGAACACCTATTTCAAGACTTTCGCCAAGCCAGGCTTCGAATCCTTGACGGTTACCTGCATAAACAATACCCGTAACTTCAATTTCTCTGAACTCAACAAGGAGTTGGGCAATAGAGGAATGCAGATTTCAAACGGTTATGGAGACTTGAAGGACAAGACTTTCCGAATTGCTCATATGGGCGAACTGAACATGGCTGACATGAAGGAAGTAACCGGTGCCATCGAAGATATTTTAAAACTTAAATAAGCAAATTTTATGGCTAAGATTCTTGCAAATGACGGCATTGATTCCGTCGGCAAACAAATGCTCGAAAATGAAGGTTTCACAGTAGTAACCGACAAGATTGCCCAGGCCGACTTGGCTACGCAACTGACCAGTTTCGATGGCATCATCGTGCGTAGTGCCACCAAGGTGACGAAAGAAATCATCGATGCCTGCCCCAACCTGAAACTGATAGGAAGAGCGGGTGTGGGAATGGATAACATTGAAGTGGAATATGCCAAAAGCAAAGGGCTGGCTGTAGTCAATACCCCTGCGGCTTCATCGCAGTCGGTTGCCGAACTGGTCTTTGCTCATCTGTTCGGAATGGTTCGTTTTCTGCCTCAGTCGAACAGGCAGATGCCGGTGATAGGTGCCGAAAAGTTCGCAGAACTAAAGAAGAACTATGCTGAAGGCATCGAGCTGAAAGGCAAGACCATCGGGGTGATAGGATTTGGAAGAATCGGTCAGGCTACGGCCAAGATAGCCATCGGCCTTGGCATGAATGTGTTGCCATACGACCCATTCGTTTCGGAGGCTACCATCGATTTCGACTTCCACCCAGAACTTAGCAATGATAAGGTTTCGATAAAGTTCAAGACCGTTCCACTTGAGGAACTGCTGGTGAAGAGCGATTTCCTCACCCTGCATGTGCCGTTTCCAAAAGGAGCCGTGCCTATCATCGCCAAGAAGGAATTCGACTTGATGAAGCAAGGTGTGGGCATAGTGAACGCTGCCAGAGGCGGAGCCATTCATGAAAATGATTTGCTCGATGCACTCAATGCCGGCAAGGTGGCCTATGCCGGACTGGATGTTTTCGAAGGCGAACCGACCCCGAAACTGGCCCTGTTGCAGCATGCCAAGATATCCTCCACTCCGCATATCGGGGCTTCTACCAATGAGGCCCAAGAGCGCATTGGCGTGGAGTTGGCACAGCGCGTCATCGATCATTTCAAGAAATAAGATAGCCCTGATAAGGATGCTGATGCTCCTATGATAGCACACTGAAGGTGATGCAATTATAAGAACATCATGATAGAAAAAAGGAACCCATTTCGGTTCCTTTTTTTATGAATATATTTCATGGACGATTTTTTTAAGGTAAACCAGGCTTGAGACTTGATAACAATCATGATTTTGTGGCATTTAATATCCGGTATATCGGTTCATAATTCCATTTGATGGCATAGCTTGGCTTCTATAACACCAAATGGAGCCAAGCGATACCATAATCTCTTAGCGATGACATCAAATGGAGCCAAGCGATGCTATATTCTCTTAGCGATGACACCAAATGGAGCCAAGCGATGTTATATTCTCTTAGCGATGACTCCAAATGGAGCCAAGCGATGTTATATTCTCTTAGCGATGACACCAAATGGAGCCAAGCGACGCCATATCCTACAAGGAATGACACCAAATGGCGGATTTTTCTTCCAAACCCAAAAAATAGTCCTTATATATATAGTATCATTTTTGCTTGAGTTTGGGGTGATTAAGGATTTTGGTAATGATGATAAAAGTTGTTTCGAGCAAGCTGCCGTCAAAACATAGCCCCGATAGTAGCGGCAGCCCGCTGCTTTGTGTCGGCAATGG
>CAIWCG010000199.1 GCA_903911135.1 uncultured Bacteroidota bacterium | reverse complement strand
GCAGCGGCTACAGCGGATAGCGGGACGCACCATGATACGAGATGGAACCATAGGCTCCAAAAAAGAATTACGAATTAGGAATTAAAAATTAGGAGGAAAAGAAAATGGCAGATGTTGTTGCTACACCTGCCATTTCGTTAAGTATTTATTATGTTTTCCTATGCGTCGAGTTCTCCTGCAATGACGTTCATGCTGCTCATCGTAAGGATGGCATCGGAGAGGAATCCATTGCGAATCATGTCGGGATAGGCCTGATAATAGATGAAGCATGGACGGCGGAAATGGAGACGATAGGGGGTTCGGCCACCATCGGAAACCAAGTAAAAACCTAACTCGCCATTGCCTGCCTCGATGGAATGATAGACCTCGCCAATGGGCACTTCGGTCTCTCCCATCACTATCTTGAAATGATATATCAAGGCTTCCATGTTGTGATAGACATCGTTTTTCGGAGGCAGATAGAATTCTGGGATGTCGGCATGGTAAGGTCCTGTTCGTGGGCATTTTGCCACGGCCTGTTTCAATATGCTGATGCTTTCCCACATTTCCTGGCTGCGAACCATATATCGGTCGTAGGTATCTCCGTTGGTGCCCACCGGAACCTTGAAATCGAAATCTTCATAGCTGGAATAGGGGTTCATCACCCGTACATCATAATCCACTCCGGCTGCCCTGAGGTTAGGACCGGTAAAGCCATAGCTCAAAGCCTTTTCAGCAGTTATCGGGCCAGTGCCGATGCATCTGTCCAGGAAAATCCTGTTACGGTTCAGAAGCTTTTCAAACTCTTTCAAAACCTTAGGATATTCTATGATGAAGGCATCAATCTTTTTCCAGGCAGCTTCAGGGAAATCCCTTTCGAAACCACCTATTCTGCCGATGTTTGTTGTCAGTCGCGAACCGCAAATCTCTTCGAATATCTCATAGATTTTCTCGCGTTGTTCAAAAACATAAAAGTATCCGGTCAAAGCACCGCTGTCGACAGCGATAATGCTGTTGCAGATAAGGTGATCGGCTATTCTGGAAAGCTCCATCACGATGATTCTCATGTATTCAACTCGCTTTGGGAGTTGGGCTCCAATCAGCTTTTCCACAGTCATGTGCCATCCCATATTGTTGATGGGTGAAGAACAATAGTTCAAGCGGTCAGTGAGGGTAGTCAATTGATAATAGGGTTTGCGTTCGGCAATCTTCTCAAAAGCTCGATGTATATAACCCACCGTGGATACGGCATCAATGATTTTTTCACCATCCATCTTCAGCACATTCTGGAATATGCCGTGAGTGGCGGGGTGGGTAGGTCCTAGGTTTAGATAAGAATACTCTCTTTCCTTTTCCTTGTCTATTACGATTATATTTTCTTCCATAACTTTCAATATTACAATTAAGCCCTGCCAAACATGGAGTCATCCTTGTCTTCTCGGGTGGCATCTTCGAGGGCATATTCCTTTCTTAATGGATGATAGTCCATCTCATCCACATTATAAATTCTCGTCATCTTGGGATGGCCTGAAAACTTGATTCCAAAGAAATCGAATGCCTCTCGTTCCATCCAATTGGAACATGGATATATGTTGGTTAGCGTAGGCACCACTGGGTCTTCAAGTGGAAAAAATATTTTCAACCTTATCCTTACATTATCAACCATGTTATGCAACTGGTAGATTACCCCCAATTGGTTTTTCTCATTTGGGAAATGTATTCCGCACATGGTTGTCAAAAACTTAAAACGCATTTCTGCATCGTCAAACAAAAATTGTATTACCTCAATGATCCGTTCACGCTTCAGAGTATAGGTCATGATGTCATAATTCATCGTTACATCCAAGATATCCTCACCAAACGTTTCCTTTATTCTTTCGGTAACCCTTTCGATTGCAAGTGCCATATTGATTTTATTTTTATGTTAATGATTATTGCTATATCCTTTCATTAACGATTATTTTATTCCATAACCTTCCAGCATTTTCAGATATTCAGGAGAACTTCTTCTTCCGAATTGCTCATTATGCACCAATTCCTGAATGCGCATTAGGCCATCGATAATCTGTTCTGGGCGTGGAGGACAGCCTGGTACATATACATCAACGGGAATGACTCTGTCAATACCTTGCAAAACGCTGTAGGTATCAAAAATTCCTCCGCTCGAAGCACATGCCCCTACAGATAGCACCCATTTTGGCTCTGCCATCTGTTCAAAAACTTGTTTCAGAACAGGTCCCATCTTTTTCGAAATCGTTCCCATCACCATCAGCAGGTCTGCTTGCCTTGGCGAAAAGCTTAATCTTTCGGCACCAAACCTTCCCAAGTCATAATGAGCGGCTGCTGTTGCCATAAATTCGATTCCGCAACAGGAGGTTGCAAATGGTAAGGGCCATATTGAGTTTTTTCTTGCCAAACCAACTGCTTTTTCCAAGCTTGTGACGAAAAATCCGTGTCCTTTATAGCCTTCCGGTTCTTTTACTATTTCTACCATGATTACTTTTTTTAATGTTGATTATTCCCAATCCAAGGCTCCTTTTTTGATGATGAACAAGAATCCCAGCATTAGAAATACCAGGAATAATATCATCTCTCCGAATCCGAACCAACCGAGTTCTTTAAAATTAACGGCCCAAGGATACATGAAAATGACCTCCACATCAAATAATACGAAAAGTATGGCTGTGAGGAAATATTTCACTGAAAATGGCTGACGGGCATTTCCCTTTGCTTCAATTCCGCATTCAAAGGAATCGTCTTTTACTTTCGAATGTTTTTTAGGACCTAAAATATGTGTGGCTATGATTACTGCTACCACAAAGGCTGCTGCCACAATGAACTGGAAAATTATCGGTAAATAGTCGATAGGATTACTCGTTGTCATTGTATATTATTTTTATTGCTGCAAAATTAGAAAAAATGATTTAAACAATGCCCTCATCTCAAGAAATAATATTTCCACCATCCAAGAATTCGTAAAAACTAGACAAATTTATATTTAAGAATGAGTGAAAGTCACTTTTTTAAGGCTTAAATCTTGACGAAAATCATAAATTCAGGGACACTTTTTCAAGTTTCAGGGACACTATTTCATGTTTCAGGGACACTATTTCAAGTTTCAGGGACACTATTTCATGTTCCAGGGACACTATTTCAAGTTTCAGGGACACTATTTCAAGTTTCAGGAATACTATTTTTACATTCAGGGATACTATATATGTTTATCAAGACAAAAATCTCGAAAGCAAGGGCAACAGGTCGTTTAAAGAATTTATTTACTAATATTGCCCATCTGAAAAATTATCAATTACTGCTTTAAAATCGGTTATAATGAAGGACAAAATAGTAATCATCACCGGGGCATCATCCGGAATCGGCAGAGCTTGCGCTATTGCGTTTTCTGATGCTGGGGCAAAAGTTGTTTTGGCTGCTCGAGACCTCAATAAATTAGCAGAAATAGAACTGATTTTGAAGAATAAAGGCAGGGAGGTGCTTGTTGTAGTCACCGATGTGTCGAAGGAGGAGGATTGCAAACAGATGATTGAAACGACTGTTGCTCATTTTGGCAAAATAGATGTATTGATAAACAATGCGGGGCTATCCATGCGTGCCTTGTTCCTGGATTTGGATTTAAAGGTTTTGAAGCATTTAATGGATGTGAATTTTTGGGGTACGGTGTATTGTACCAAGTTTGCCCTACCCTATTTATTGAGCGTAAAAGGCACGGTGGTAGGCGTTTCGTCGATAGCCGGCAAGAAAGGATTGCCTGCTCGCACCGGATATTCGGCATCGAAATTTGCCATGGAAGGCTTTTTGGAAACATTGAGGATAGAAAATCTCAAGACCGGATTGAATGTATTGGTCGTCAGTCCTGGTTACACCGCTTCGAACATCAGGAACACCGCTTTATCGAAAGATGGCAGCGAACAAGGCGATTCTCCGCTCGATGAAGTAAACTTGATGAGTTCGGAGGAGGTGGCAAAGCATATTTTGAAAGGGGTCATGAACCGAAAACGCGATATTATCCTTACTTTTACCGGTAAAGTGACCGTATTCCTAAATAAGTTTTTCCCTTCCTTCATGGATAAAATGGTTTTTAACCATATAAAAAACGAATCAGGGTCGCCATTGAAATAAAAGTTTTTGTAATTATTCATTGAAAATCAAAATCTTTACACATTTTCTATAATCAACATTAAACCTTTAATTTGGGAGATCATCCTAACACTATAACAAAACACAATGGAAACGAATTTTTATGTTGTTAATAGTAAATTTTTAAGTGATTTTTGGTATATTGGTAACGAGAGTCGAAGCAAACTCTTCGACTCTCTATTTTCAGCCATAAAGGTTAAAGTCAATTCCAATGAAAAAATATTTCACATGGCTATTAAACCTTTTTAAACTTCCATTATCAGAGCAAATAACAAAGGTAATATTTAAGGCAATGAAAAACATAAAAAACATAATACTAATTGGATTGGCAGTAATGTTTACTAGTTTTATGTTCGCACAATCGGCCAATGCTGTTGACGTTAGTAAAAGTAACTCTAAACAATTATCCAGCACAACAAACAATAATTTAAAAGGAGTTGCCGTTAATCAACGAACGAACAATCACGAAGCAACTCCAAAAGGCGGAAAACAATATTTAGGAAACGGAAAAGAAACATTTGCAAATGCAACTGAAATGAAATCGGGAAGACATCATCACAAGGGTCATAAACATCACAAGCATCATAAAAACGATGGTACCCATAAGGGAAATGCACATCGAATAGGGCATAAAATAAAGAAATAGAGTAAATAATAGTTTTGTTTCATGGTTGAAGGGGTTGAAATTAATTTTTCAGCTCCTTCTTTTTTTATTTAGTTTTGCGCAAAAAAAATCAAGCATATTCTTAAACCATTATTAATAACTTATGAAACTCCAATTATCCAAAATCATATCGTTAATTTTATTTTCAGTAATTCTTAATCAATTGTCTTATGCCAATTTGAACAAGAAAGATTCAATTGAAAATTCAAAATCCAATGAGAATTTTGAAAGAGCATTTACCATTTCACTTGACTATGGAAGCAATCAATCTTACAAAGGAAGAAAAGCATCAGATAGACAACCTTACTATATTCCAAACTTTACCTATCAAGCTCCTTCAGGATTCTTTTTTTATTTTGCTGCAACAAATGTTACCTCTGTTAAAGGGGATACATCTGAATCTGCCAAGCAAGCCAACCTATATGGAATAGACTTATTGCAATTTAATCCTGGTTATAATTTTAAAATTGGAAAGAAAACAGATGCATCCGTGAGTTATTCAAGGTATGTTGTAAAAGATACTTCCATAATCAATGGCAACATTAAAAATAATCTTGATTTATATGTGAATCATGATTTTGGTTTTATAAATGGAAAAGTGATTTTGGATTATGACTTTGATTTTTCATCGGGCGAAAAAGATTTAAGTTTTGGGATTGAAGGTTACCACAGTTTCAACATAGATAATATCTTTACAGCAAACAATGATGAACTTTCCATTATTCCTTCCGCATTGATAACCACAGGAACACAGAACTTTTATGCAGTAAAAAAAGGCAGAAAAGGAAAAGGAACCACAACTTCAACCACAACTTTTGGAATTCTTGCCATAGATTTCACATTGCCGATTTCATATAATATTGGGGACTTTACGATCGAACCTGCAATAAACTATACTTTCCCTTTAAGTCAACTTCCTGGTGAAAAAACAAAACCATTCGGTTATTTTAACGTTGCTTTAAGTTATGATTTTTAATTTTAGTTATGGCAAAAGGAAAAACAACTTATACTTCGAACAAACCACCAATAAAATCAACCATTCCCCAAAACAAATCCTTTGATTTTAAGAAAGAAAGGATAACTGTTTACTATTTTACAATTCTTCTTGGTTTAACTTTAACAGTATATTTCCCTACTGTATTCAATGATTTCGTCAATCTTGATGATCCAAATTACATTGCCGAAAACCCGCTTGTAAAAAGTTTGGCCTTCGACAATATCAAAACCATCTTTACCACACCTTTTCTAGGTAATTATCAACCGGTAACGATTCTATTCTATGCCTTCGAGTACAAGGTGTTTAATCTGAATCCGCATGCCTACCATCTTGTCAATCTACTATTACATCTGGTAAATGTAATCCTTGTTTTCCTGATTATAGATAAAATCAGCAAGAAAAGCATACTTGCATTCATCACCGCCTTGCTTTTTGCTATCCATCCAATGCATGTTGAATCTGTTGCTTGGATTGCAGAATTGAAGGATGTGCTATATGCCTTTTTCTCATTGAGTGCCATCCTGCTTTACCTTCATTACCTGAAAAACAAGTCCCATAAAGGCATCTATGTCCTTGCCTTGCTCCTTTTTGCCTTATCCATTTTGGCAAAGGCACAAGCGGTTATTCTGCCTATGGTTCTCCTACTTTTCGATTATTTCATGAATGGTAAGATCAACAAGAAATCCATTATCGACAAGATTCCGTTCTTCCTTATTTCCATCCTATTCGGAGTACTGGCCTTTTGGGTTCAAAAGAAGGCTGGGGCAGTGCAGGATTATAATTATTTCCCATTCCTCACCCGCATCCTGTTTTCCTGTTATGGCTTGATGAATTATTTCTCTAAGCTCCTCCTCCCCATTAACCTTTCCTGTTTTTATCCCTACCCCGAAACACATGATGCCATAAACAGCAACTGGGTCTATGTCAGCCCTGCCATTGTTCTGATACTCGTCGGGGTTTTGATATGGGCATTCAAGAAATCCAAAGTCATCGTTTTCGGCATCCTCTTTTTCCTCATCACCATATTTCTGGTTCTTCAACTTATACCTGTGGGCGATGCCATCATTGCGGACAGATATACCTACATTCCGGCCATCGGCATCTTTTTCATCATGGCCTATTATTTCGACCAATTGCTCGGCAAATATAAATCCCAAAGGAACCTCCTCATCGGTATCGGAAGCATCTATATTTTGGTTTTGTCATTCATGGCTTTCAATAGAGGCAAACTCTGGAAAGACAGCATCACCATCTATTCCGATTGCCTTGATAACTATCAAGCAGCCATCATCTACAACAACCGAGGTGCGGCCCTTTATGCCAAGGGCGAATATCAAAGGACCATAGACGATTTCACCCAATGCCTTTATCTCAAACCCCGCTATCCCCATGCCTATAAAAACAGGGCCATCTGCTACGACAAGCTCGGCGAAAAGGAAAAAGCCATGGCCGATTATACCAGCGAAATAAAGCTCTATCCAAACGATGAAAACAACTACATCAACCGCGGAAGGATGGAAACCGGCCTCAACCAAATAGACGCTGCCGTGGCTGATTATTCCAAAGCCATTTCGCTCAATCCCAAGAGCATCGATGCCTATTTCAACCGAGCCGAACTGCTCAACAAAATGGGCAAGATGCCCGAAGCCATCGACGATTTGAGCACCATCATAGCCATCAATGCCACCCATTCGGAGGTGTACAACAACCGTGGCATCTTGTATGGCCAAAGCGGCAGAACCGACGAAGCCATTAGCGATTTCAATGCCGCCATAAAGCTGAAACCCGACAATGGAGGCTTCTACAAAAACCGCTCGTTTGCCTATAAATTCAAGCAAAACTACCAAGCCGCCTACGACGACGTGATGACCGCCAAAGCCAAAGGAGAAAAGGTGGACGACGCCTACATCCAGCAACTGGCAGCCCTCCTAAAACGTTAACTGCGCCTCCTCTCCCCTCCTCCATTTATAATTCATAATTCAACATTTATAATTCTAATAAGGAGCCTACGGTTTCTTCTCGTATCAAGGTGCGTCCCGCTATCCGCTGTAGCCGCTGCTTGCCCATTGCCGATACCAAGCAGCGGGCTGCCGCTACTATCG
>CAIWCG010000198.1 GCA_903911135.1 uncultured Bacteroidota bacterium | reverse complement strand
TTTCGAGGCAACCTGCCATCAAAGCATAGCCCCGATAGTAGCGGCAGCCCGCTGCTTGGTATCGGTAATGGGGATGCAGCGGCTACAGCGGATAGCGGGACGCACCATGATACGAGTGGAGACCGTAGGCTTCAAAAAATTAGGAATTATAAATTAGGAATTAGGATAGGGGAAATGTTTTTCAAAGGGGATTATGTATTGGAGGAAATCCTGTGGAGAATGCCGGGTAAACAATAATCTCTGCGATATTGCCAAATTTAATTGGCCCTGATGGCTTCTACAGGGTCCATGCGTGAAGCATTCCAGGCAGGCACAAAGCCCGAAATGATGCCGATGATTCCTGAAACAAACAAGCCCAAAAAGATGTTTCCCTGCGATAAGGTCAAGGAAAATCCGAACAGATCGCCAGCTATGAAAGTGCCGCCAAAAACAATGATGAGCCCTATGATGCCGCCAATAAGCGACAACACCACGGCTTCTATCAAAAACTGAAGAAGTATGAAATAATTTTTGGCACCCAATGATTTTTGAATCCCGATGATGTTCGTGCGTTCCTTTACGGAAACGAACATGATGTTAGCAATGCCGAAACCACCCACCAAAATGGAAAATCCACCGATTATCCACCCTGCAATGCCAATAAAACCAAACAGGTTGTCCAGTTGCAGCGAAATAAGTTTGGTTTCGTTCAATGCAAAATTATCCTCCTCCTTTGGTTTCAGTTTCCTTATGGAGCGCATGATTCCTTGAAGTTCATCTATCAGCTGTTCGTTCTTTATTCCCGATTTTCCCTTCACCATGATGTATGGGTCGAAGCGGTCTTTGCGAATGTCAATGATGTTTCGGGCATAGTTTATGGGTATCACGAACAAGTTGTCCATACTGCTGCCCATGATGCTTTTGCCCTCTCTTTTAAATATTCCGATGATTTGAAATTTCAGTCCTGCCGTGATGATGGTTTGGTTCAATGCATTTGCACCAGGGAAGAGATTATCTGCAATTTCTGCTCCTATCAAACAGATGCCCTTACCAAATTCCATTTCGGTGTCCGAAAAATACCGTCCTTCCTCTATCTCGAAGGATTTTATCTGTTCATATTCCGTTGCTACGCCTATCAGTTCGGCATTTTCAACGCTGTTGCTCTTATATTTAATCACTTCGTGCGGAAAATCAGCAGAAAATGACACTGCTTCGGCCAATTGGGAACGTTTTCTCACTTCTTCCATCTCCACATATCCGGGTAATGGTCGGTTCATATACTTCCACCAAGGATAATCGGAACTGAAGGTCCAAGGCCATTTCTGAATGTAAATGACATTGTCGCCAAGCGAGGAAATGCTGTCGTGGAGGTTGTTCTTCAATGAATCCACCACGGTAAAAACAGAAATAATGGCAAATATTCCAATGGAAATTCCTAACAGCGACAGAATCGTTCGCAGTTTGTTCACCACCAGGGCATTGATGGCAAATAAAAAACTCTCTTTACACAACTTTAGGAATAACATGATGCGCCAAATTTATTACTTTTTGCGGTGATTTGGATTACCAACGAAAAAAAGTCTAAAAATTAATTGAAAACACCATTTTAAATAGTTAAGTTTGCGGTCTTGAATTATAATGATGAATTCCAATATAAAAATTAAAAAAGCGCTGATTTCAGTCTATCATAAAGAGCATCTGGAAAGCATTATCCGTGAGTTGGTAATGCTTGACGTTGAGCTGATTACTACAGGAGGAACACAAAATTTCATTGAAATGCTCGGTGAATCCGTAACGACTGTAGAAGGATTGACAACTTATCCATCCATTCTTGGCGGTCGTGTAAAAACCCTTCACCCCAAAATTTTTGGTGGCATTTTAGGCAGGCGCGATAATCCGAGTGATATTGAACAAATGCAGGAATTTCAGATTCCATCCATAGACCTTGTCATTGTCGACTTATACCCATTCGAAGAAACCGTTGCTTCTGGTGCAGATGAGGCGGATGTAATTGAAAAGATTGATATTGGAGGTGTATCATTGATTAGGGCTGCTGCGAAAAATTACAAAGATGTTTTGGTCATCTCCTCCAAGGATGATTATGGTTTTCTGCTGAACGTTTTAAAGAACCAAGTTGGTAAAACTTCAATCGAAGACAGGAAAAAGATGTCAGCAAAAGCTTTTGCCGTCACCTCGCATTACGATAATGCAATCAATGATTATTTATCTGGAAATAATAATTCAAAATCTTTGAGATATGGAGAGAACCCTCATCAAAAGGGCTTCTTTCAAGGCAACCTAAATGAAGCTTTTGAACAACTGAACGGCAAGGAATTATCCTACAATAACCTGCTCGACATAGATGCAGCCATAAACTTGATGGCTGATTTTAGCGAAACTACTTTTGCCATTTTGAAACATAACAACGCTTGTGGATTGGCATCAAGAGAAACCGTACTCCAAGCTTATAAGGATGCATTAGCCGGCGATCCTGTTTCCGCTTTTGGTGGAATTTTGATTACCAACAAACCGATAGACCAGAATGCAGCTGCCGAAATGAATAATCTTTTCTTTGAAGTACTGATAGCTCCTGATTTTGATGATGATGGCTTAGAAATATTAAAGCAAAAAAAGAACCGCATCATTCTGAAACAAAACAAATTCCAATTTACAGATACGCTTGTCCGAACAGCCATTAATGGCACCTTGATACAAGAAAGGGATTCGAAAACGGAAACCCAAGAAGACATGAAAACGGTTACAACACATGCTCCTTCTAAATCACAACTATCCGATATGGAATTTGCCAACAAGATCGTTAAGCATTCCAAATCGAATTGCATCGTGTTAGCCAAAAACAATCAACTTTTGGCAAGCGGCGTTGGGCAAACATCCCGTGTCGATGCGCTCTTGCAGGCTATTGAAAAAGCAAAGAAATTCGGTTTCGATCTTCAAGGCTCCGTCATGGCATCCGATGCATTTTTCCCTTTCCCCGATTGCACACAAATTGCAGCTGATGCTGGTGTTAAGGCAATCATACAACCAGGTGGTTCCGTAAAAGACAATGACTCTATCGACTGCTGCAATAAAAACAATGTAGCAATGGTAGTTACTGGAACCAGACACTTCAAACACTAATTAGTAATTGTGAACTTTAAATTATAAAAAATGGCTTTATTTGATTTTCTAACCCAAGAAATTGCAATCGACCTCGGAACGGCAAACACGCTCATCATACACAACGACAAGGTGGTGGTAGATGAACCATCCATTGTGGCAATGGACCGCTCTACAGGTAAAATTATCGCTGTAGGAAAACTTGCCATGCAGATGCACGGCAAAACTCATGATAACATTAAAACTATCCGCCCATTAAAAGACGGTGTCATTGCCGACTTTGCAGCCGCCGAACACATGATAAGGGGCATGATAAAAATGATCAACCCGGGCAGAAGATTGTTCTCTCCATCATTGAAAATGGTTATCTGCATCCCATCAGGAATCACAGAAGTGGAAAAACGTGCCGTTCGAGATTCAGCCGAACATGCCGGAGCAAAAGAAGTTTACCTCATCCACGAACCAATGGCAGCAGCAATAGGAATTGGCATAGATGTAGAAGAACCGATGGGAAACATGGTTATCGACATTGGCGGTGGAACCAGTGAAATCGCCGTTATTGCCCTCGCAGGAATCGTTTGCGACCAATCCATCCGGGTAGCAGGAGACGGTTTCACCACAGACATTTGGGATTACATGCGCCGTCAACACAACATCCTCATTGGCGAACGCTCGGCAGAAAGAATCAAGATAGAAGTAGGCAGCGCCTTGTCCGAACTCGAAAACCCACCACCCGATTTTGCCATCCATGGACGCGATTTGATGACCGGAATTCCAAAGGAAATCACCGTCTCCTACTCCGAAATAGCCCATGCCCTCGACAAATCCATCTCAAAAATAGAAGAAGCCATCCTCAAGGCACTTGAGCTCACCCCACCCGAACTTTCCGCCGACATCTACCGCACCGGAATATACCTCACCGGAGGTGGCGCCTTGCTTCGTGGCCTCGACAAACGCATATCCCTAAAAACCAAACTCCCAGTAAAGATAGCGGAAGATCCCCTCCGAGCAGTCGTCCGAGGAACCGGCATAGCGCTCAAAAACATCGAGCGCTTCAAATTCCTCATGCCATAATTCCTGCCTCCACACCTCACATTCCTAATTCCAAACTCCTAATTTTTAATTTTTCTTTTGGGGCGCCCCCAAGCAGCAGCCCCAGGCAAGAAAATGCCACCACTTTGCTGCAAGCGGTCGGGGTGTTGCATGGGTTCGCTACGCTCCGTTTTTGCCGCCACTTACAAACGCAAGAAAAAGGCGGCAAAGGTCTATTTATAATCTTTTCTTGATCAATACTCCGGTAACTTTTCTTACGCCGCCATTTCATTAATTGTACCGAGGACGATAATTTGTTGATAAATTTCCTTTATTTTTTGTTGACTTGGCTTTATTTCTAAGTTTGCAATAA
>CAIWCG010000197.1 GCA_903911135.1 uncultured Bacteroidota bacterium | reverse complement strand
GGTTATTGGTAAAAAGCTGTTTCGGGGCTGCTGCCGTCAGAGCATAGCCCCGATAGTAGCGGCAGCCCGCTGCTTGGTGTCGGTAGTGGGGATGCAGCGGCTATAGCGGATAGCGGGACTGGCCATGATGCGAGCGCTTGCCATAGGCTCCAAAGAAGAATTAGGAATTAAAAATTACGAATTAGGCTTCTAATATTTCGGCGAGTTCGAGCCAGCGTTCGGTTTTTGTTTCGAGGGATTTCATGGCTGCATCGAGTTCTTTGGACCAGTTTGCGAAGTCGTTGTGGGTGCCTTTTCCTTCGGTGAGGTTGGCGGTGAGCAAATCTCTTTTTGCTTCGAGTTCGGAGATTTCTTTTTCGAGGTTTGCGAATTCGTGCTTTTCTTTGAATCCGGCTTTTTTCTTGTTGGTTTCCTTGGTAGGTGAAACTTGGATTTGTTTGTCTTTTTCTTCTTGTTTTTCTTTCTGTTCCTTGAGGGCAAGGGAGATTCGATAGTCGGTGTAATTGCCCGGGAAATCGCTGATGAGGGCATCTGGCTGGAAGACGAAAAGGTGGTCGACGAGCTTGTCCATAAAGTAGCGGTCGTGTGAGACGATGATGAGGCAACCGCCAAAATTGGAGAGGAATTCTTCGAGGGTATTTAGGGTGAGTATGTCGAGGTCGTTGGTGGGTTCGTCGAGGATGAGGAAGTTGGGATTTTTGATGAGGACGGAGAGCAGGTGGAGGCGTCGGCGTTCGCCACCGCTGAGCTTGGAGATGAAGGTGTGTTGCTTGTTTGGAGGGAACTGGAAGTGTTGGAGAAACTGCTGTGCCGTAAGGTGTTCGCCATTGCCGAGCTGGATGATGTCGGCAAAGGATTTTACGAAATCGATGATGCGCATGTCGGTTTTGAGCTTCAAGCCTTCTTGGGAATAGTAGCCGAAAACTACGGTTTCTCCGGTCTCGACATTGCCTGTGTCAGGCTGAATCTGGCCCATCAAAAGTTTGAGTAAAGTGGTCTTTCCACATCCATTGGCTCCGACTATTCCGACTCTGTCGCCTTTGCGAAAGACATAGGTGAATTTGCGGATGAGGGGGCGGTTGTTGTAGGCGATGTTGAGATGTCTTGCCTCGAGTATCTTGGACCCCAAACGGGACATCTTGACATCGAGTTTCATGCGTGCTTCGTTGATGTTCTGCTTGGCTTTTTCTTCTACTTTATAGAAAGCGTCGACGCGAGATTTGGCTTTGGTTCCGCGGGCTTTGGGCATTCTTCGCATCCATTCCAATTCTTTTCGGTAGAGGTTCTTTGCCTTGCCTATTTCGGTGTTCTCACGCTCTTCGCGTTCATTTTTTTTCTCGATGAAGTAGGAGTAGTTTCCTTTGTAGGTGTAGAGTTTTCCGTTGTCGAGTTCCACGATTTCATTGCATACATTTTCGAGGAAATATCTGTCGTGAGTTACCAACAGGATGGTCTTGTTCAGGCCTATCAAATAGTCTTCGAGCCATTCGATCATCTGTAAATCGAGATGGTTGGTAGGCTCGTCAAGAATCAAGAATTCCGGTTCTTCGATGAATATCCTTGCCATGGCAACGCGTTTGCGTTGCCCGCCGGATAGTTCCTTGATTTGTTGGGAAAGATGATGGATGCCCAGTTTCCCCAGGACCTGTTTTACCCTTGCCTCATAGTCCCAGGCATTCAATGCATCGACGCGCTCCATGGCTTCATGCAATTTCTTCTGGTCGGTATCCGGTTCTTCCAATAGCAGTTCATACTCTCGGACGGCCTTCATCATTGGGCTTTCTGTTTTGAACAAGGTCTCCCAAACGGTATGCTGTTCGTCCATATCGGGTTCCTGTTCAAGGAAGCCTACAGAGATATCTTTCCTGAACGTTACCGTACCGCTATCGGCAATTTCTTTTCCTGCAAGTATTCGCAATAAGGTGGTCTTGCCAGTACCATTTGCTGCCACCAAAGCCACCTTTTGCCCTTTTGCCACAGACAAATTCAAATCCTCAAACAAGGGATTATCGCCGTAATGCTTCGAAAGTTTTTCTGTCGTTAGATAATTCATATTTTTTTAATGTCCGTTAGTATTATTTGCTTCATGTATTCGAGGATTCCCATTTATTTTAAGCCTCCTCGAACCAAAAACAAATTACCGAAAAGAACAAACGCTAATGCACCAAATCAAATTCTGGGGTCAATAACGTATTGCTCACATTTCCGGCCCTATCATTCAAAAAGCATTTTATTTTTATCGAATCCCAAGGTATCGATCCGATGATGGCCCTATTATAGGTGATGTCAATCTCACCCTTCAGCCCATCTTTAGTTGCTTGGTCAGCAATATAAGGAATCCTATAATTGAATTTCGTTGTATCTTCGGTCCAAATACCCAATTTCTTATACACGAAAATAGAATAGAAGTCCACCCCAGCCTGCGTCTGATACAGCCCGATATCCCCATTACCATCCTTAAAATAAATCCGAAGCAAACCAGTCGTATCCTTCCTGTTAATATCCTTTAAAGTAGTGAAATCAATAAAACTAATCGATGGAATAGAGGACACATCATTGGATTTCTTGCAAGCCGCCATCCAAGTCAGCCCGCCCAGCAAAATCACCAAAATTATCTTCTTCATCATCCCGATTTTATTTTTTATTGAAACGCCAAATTACAAAAAAAAGTTTTAATCCGACAAAATTCCAACCACATCCCCATCAAAAAACCAATCCAATTTCTATCGCCCCAATTCCAAACCCCATTTTACCCCCAAAAAGCTGTTTTCAACGTAAAACAGCGACCGCACTCCCCAAAGCAAACCCCGCATTTTTCAAAACAACACACGCACACCCAATAAAATCATCAATTTCCCAATCCCAACCTCATTTATAATTAATAATTCCTTTTTTTTTGGCGCCCCCTTTAAGCAGCCAACGAAAAAAGGCAGCTGAAAGCGGTCGGTGTGTTACAGGGGTTCGCTACGCTCCGTTTTTGTCACCACCCCCAAAACGCAAGGTAAAGGCGGCAAAGAACCGTCTTCGGCACCCTTACACTGCCCCGCCTGGTTCACTCCCCATCAACACATCAAACCCTAAAAATAACCCCAAAAATCCTCCAAAAAAAATAAATTTTAACCAATTTGTAATTGATAAAATAAATTTTTCATATATTTGTCCACTCGAAATATGAATTTAAGTTTAACAAAAAAGGAAATGATGCGTCTCGAAAAAAAATGGATGTTTTGCAACCATATTGTTGGGAATGCGTATTATTGCTTTTAAAAAACCAAATATAGCATGATAAAAAGACTCTTACTTTTAATGATTGTAACGATGATGACCAGCTTGGCATTTGCTCAAGATCCCGAATTTTCCCAGTTTTATGCTGCCCCCCTATATTTGAATCCAGCATTCGCCGGTTCCGTTCGTTGCCCTCGTGTTACGGCAAACTACAGAAACCAATGGCCAAACATCGAAGGCCAATTTGTTACCTACGACTTCGAATACGATCAATATGTCAATGCCCTGGCAGGCGGCTTAGGCCTCCTTGTTTGGAAAGATAAAGCCGGTTCAGGAACCATTTCTACCACCAATATCAGTGGAATATACTCCTACCAGATGAACGTCACCAGAGAATTCACCATCAATGCAGGCTTTCAGGCAAGCTACATGGAAAAAAATCTCGACTGGTCAAAACTCACCTTCGGCGATCAAATCGATCCCCGTTACGGTTTTGTTTACAATACACAAGAGGTCATGCCAAAAACTACCAGCTCCTTCCTCGATCTTTCAGCAGGAGTTATAGCTTATACAAGCGAGTTTTATGGCGGCCTTGCAGTCAATCACCTAACCCAACCGGATGAAGGTTTCATTGCCGCAAACAGCCCACTCCCAATGAAGATTACTGCTCACGTTGGTGCCGTCATACCATTGGATGATTCACGAAGAAATACCTCCTTCATCTCTCCAAATGTACTGGTTCAGTTTCAACAAAACTTCAAACAATATAATCTTGGAATGTACCTTTCCAGAGGACCACTTGTCGGCGGTTTCTGGTATCGTATCGGTGATGCAATAATCTGTTTGGTAGGCATCCAGTCTTCAGGTCTTAAATTCGGATACAGTTACGACATCACCATTTCAAAATTGAGCAATGCAGCAGGTGGAGCCCATGAAATTTCCTTGGGATATCAGTTCGAATGTCATCCGCACAAAAGAAGGTTCAGAACAATCAGTTGTCCTTCCTTCTAATTCCAAATCAAAGAAAATTATCATAGAAATAATATGAAAAATAAAATGAAAAATCACATCGGTGCCCTTCTGCTTCTTGCAGGCTTTATTACTCTTGCATCGTGTGGTAAAGAAAGTTCATCTACAACAGGTTGGGCATATAACGACCCCAAGAACGGGGGCTTCGAAGTAGTTCCTTACGAAGAGCAGGAAACAGGTCCCGGTTTAGTTCTAGTAGAAGGTGGAACATTCTCCATGGGTCGAACCGAACAGGATATAACCATCGATTGGGATAATATTCCTCGACGTGTTACCGTGGCGTCTTTTTATATGGACGAAACAGAAATCGCCAATGTTCATTATCGTGAATATTTGTATTGGATAAGCCGAGTATTTGGCAATGATTATCCTGAAGTTTATAAAAAGGCATTGCCTGATACTTTGGTTTGGAGAGACAAATTAGCTTATAACGAGCCTTATGTAGAATTATATCTACGTCATCCTGCCTATGCTGAATATCCTGTAGTTGGGGTAAACTGGTTGCAGGCAACTGATTATTGCGCTTGGAGAACAGACCGTGTAAACGAAATTATTCTTGTCCGTGAAGGTATTCTAAAAACCAATTACAATCAGGTGAATGAAGACAACTTCAATACCGATGCATACCTTGCCGGACAATATGAAGGCCAAGTAAAGAGCGATGTTGAAGATTTGAACCCTGCTGGAAAGGGAACCCGTAAGGTAAGAATGGAAGACGGAATCTTGTTGCCTCGTTACGAACTCCCAACCGAAGCGCAGTGGGAATATGCAGCCTTGTCTTTGGTTGGAAATACCCAGTTCGAAAGAGTTTACGACCGTCGTCAATATCCTTGGAATGGCCACATCGTTCGAAATGCAGATGAAAAATACAAAGGCGAAATGATGGGCAACTTCAAGAGAGGACGTGGTGATAATATGGGTGTTGCCGGTAATCTTAATGATAACGCCGACATTCCGGCTCCAGTGCATTCCTATTGGCCAAACGACTACGGTTTATACAACATGGCTGGCAACGTGAGCGAATGGGTAAAGGATGTTTACAGACCGCTTTCTCCTGAAGACATGAGCGATTTCAATCCTTTCAGAGGAAACGTTTTCAAGACTCAAAACAAGGATGAAGAAGGTGCAATAGAAGAAAAAGACAGCTTGGGAAGAATCAAATATCGTGTCGTTACCGATTCAGAAAATGTGGGTCGCAGAAACTATACCCACGGCGACAACATCAGCCATTTGGACGGAAGCATCAACGAAGCCACCAAAGATTCATCCGAAATAAGATATGCTTACGGCGTATCATCCATGATAGACGACAAGGCACACGTTTACAAAGGCGGTTCATGGAAAGACCGTGCCTATTACATGTCGCCAGGAACACGACGATTCCTCGACGAAAAACAATCCACCGACTATATCGGCTTCCGCTGCTCCATGATCAGAGTAGGCAGCCCAGTCGGGTTAGGCGACAAGCCAAGAACCAAATCGCCTAAATAATCAAGGCAAAAAATAAATCATAAGCCGCTTCAAGAAATTGGAGCGGCTTTTTTTGTTGCTTGATTTATAATCTATAATTCATCATTTATAATTTCTATAAGGAGCCTACATCCTCTACTCGTCCCATCTGCGTCCCGCTATTCGCTGTAGCCGCTGCTCCCCAATACCGAAACCAAGCAGCGGGCTGCCGCTACTATCGGGGCTATGCTTTGATGGCCGGTAGCTTCGAAATGGCTTTCAGCAAGTAACGTGGATGACACTTAAGGATTCATTCAAATGTACATATGGCTCGTTCAAATGTACATTTTGCTCATTCAAATGTACATTTGGCTCGTTCAAATGTACATTTGGCTCGTTCAAATGTACATTTGGCTCATTCAAATGTACATTTGGCTCATCCAAATGTACATATGGCTCATTCAAATGTACATTTGGCTCATCCAAATGTACATTTGGCTCATTCAAATGTACATATGGCTCATCCAAATGTACATATGGCTCATCCAAATGTACATATGGCTCATCCAAATGTACCAATATTCCGTGAAAAGTAGCCTATATATATATAGTATAGCTTAGAAAAAGCTCCTTCGAGGCAACCTGCCATCAAGTCATAGCCCCGATAGTAGCGGCAGCCCGCTGCTTTGTATCGGTATTGGGGAGCAGCGGCTACAGCGGATAGCGGGACGTAGATGGGACGAGAACCTCACATAGGCTCCTTATGGAAATTATATATGATGAATTATAGATTATAAATGAGGACCGAAAAGGGAATTTATTTGGCGGCAAGTAGCTCTTTCCGAATCAAATTCAGGGCGGTGATGCTGGTTCGGATGATGTTCCTTTCGCGGTCGGTGCCAAACTGGAACCTGGTGGCAAACGATTTTTGAGGCGTGGAAATGGCAATCCAAACTGTTCCCACAGGCTTTTCGTTGGTGCCACCATCTGGTCCGGCAATGCCCGAGGCAGCGATGGCATAATCGGTTTTGAACCTCTTTTTTACACCTTCCACCATGGCCAAAGTGACCTGCTCGCTGACGGCACCATATTTTTGGAGCAGCTCTTTGGGCACATCAAGCATGGATTCCTTGATGTCGTAGGAATAGGCAATGACCGAGCCCTCGAAATAGGAGGAACTGCCCGGAATGCTGGTGAGGCGATGGGCAATGTAGCCACCGGTGCAGCTTTCGGCAGTGGCTATTTTCAGACCACGTTCTTTCAGGAGTCGCCCAACAATCTGCTCCATCGGTTCGTCGTCGAAGCCATAGATATATTCGGAAATTATCGGTGTTAGACTTTCTACAAGTTCCTGCACCTGTTTTTGCAACATAGGCTTGTCTTTTCCTACCGCCGAAATCCTCAAACGTAGCATGCCTATGGAAGGAAGATAAGCCAATTTGCAATTTGATGGCAAGGCAAGTTCCCATTTTTCAATCTTGTCGGAAAGGAATGATTCGCCAATGCCCTGAATCAAAATTGTTTGATGGAGGATGAAGGGCAACTCGAATTTCTCCTTGAGTTTAGGTATTACAAATTCGCTCATGATGGCCATCATTTCATAAGGAACGCCTGGCATAGACACGAAAACTTTGCCGTCTTCATCGAACCACATTCCTGGGGCAGTGCCTTTGGAATTCATGATGGGCGTGCAATTTATCGGCAGGTCGGCTTGCCTTTCATTGGTGGGGGTAACGGGCAATGCGCGGGCATCGAAAATGGTTTTTATCAGGCGATAGGCATCCCAGTTTCGGGCGAGCGTGGTGTTGAAATATTCGCAAAGGGTGGCTTTGGTGATGTCATCTTTTGTAGGGCCCAAGCCACCAGTGATAAGGATGATGTCGGCTCTGGATTTAGCTTCGTCCAATGCTTTGATGATGTGTTGTTTGTTGTCGGACACGGAGGTAATCTGTTTGACCAGAATGCCGGTCTTATTCAGTTCTTTGGCCATCCAGGCAGAGTTGGTGTCAACGATTTGCCCTATCAGTATTTCGTCTCCTATGGTTATTATTTCGCAAAGCATGATGTTATATATTTAGTGTTAAAAAAGATATCCGATCTTGAAGGTTACATTGGCAAGAAAAAACTTGTCGCGCATGCTGCCGAAAAGAGCCAAAGATTTGGAATAGCTGCCATATTCCTTGGGTTTCCCTATATAGTTGGTGAAGGACTGATAGTCTCCAGTTTCGCTGCCAAGAAGATTGAAGGTGCAGCCCAAATCTACCAAAACCTTGCGGCCATAGACACAAATTCCTGCTGGGATTTGAAACAACTGCAACACAGAAGATTCTGTGTAGTCGTAAAAATAATGAATGGTATCGCCAGTATAGATCTTATTGGTGGCTATAAAATCGTTGTTGATGTCGTAATAGATATTTTTGGTGGAGTAATAATATTTCAGTCCGGCATAGGGAGCTATTTTCACGTTTCCCTTTTGCTTGACCATGAAACGATAGGTGGTCGAAAGCCCAAGATGAAAATTGGTAAGTCCGTTTCCATCGCCTACATTTTGGAGGAGGTTGCTGCCATCCGAATACCAAGTTTCGAGGGAGTAGGAGAGGTGTTTTTTGCCGAAATAAATCAGGTTTACCTGCGGGATGACCTTAAAATCGATGAAGGCGTTTTCGTTTTTGTTGCCAAAGGCATAATGTGGGAAATCGAGGCTGCGAGGGATAGGATTGAACGCCGTACCGAACGCTATGGAGAAATGTGACCTGGGCTTTAGGGTATCCATTTTGTTTGCTGCCAAGGCTTGAGAATTCATCTTGAGAGCAGGAGTATCGGGCATGGATTTAATGAAAATGGAATCATTTTGGCAGATGCCAGTCTTATTGACAAGCACGGAAAGGAGCACTATGAAAATAATTCGTTTCATTTTTTTGATATGGCAAAAGTGCAAAAATAAATGTAAACGAGGAACATTATTTTTTACTCCACCATCATCTTGCCTATGGCGAGGACGGTTTTTAAATAGCAAAATGGCTGGCTTGGGGGAGTTTTATGCGGGGAAAGGGAGTTTTTCAATGGGAAAAAGAGACAACACAGCACTTGGCAACCAGCTAACACGTGTGTCGGTGTTGCTAACACGTGTGTGGGTGTTGCTAACACGTGTGTGGGTGTTGCTAACACGTGTGAGGGTGTCGCTAACACGTGTGAGGGTGTTGCTAACACGTGTGAGGGTGTTGCCAACACGTATGAGGGTGTTGCTAACACGTGTGAGGGTGTTGCCAACACGTATGAGGGTGTTGCTAACATGATTAAACATCCTGATGGGTTGGCCTTTTTTTCGCAGTCCTGTAAGGTTGAAATTTTCTATACCTGAAAGGAAAAGGACCTGAAGGGAACATTCGCTTGCAGTGGGCTGCGGCGAAAAGGCGAAGCATTTTCGCCGCAGCTACGTTACTTATTGAAAGCTCATTCGAGGCTACCTGCCATCAAAGCATAGCCCCGATAGTAGCGGCAGCCCGCTGCTTGGTTTCGGCAATGTGGATGCAGCGGCTACAGCGGATAGCGGGACTGGCCATGATACGAGTGGAGCATATAGGCTCCTTGAAAGAGTTATGAGTTATGAATTATGAGTGGAAGGATTTTGGTGAGTTTATTTGTGGTGAGGGTGGATAATTCGGTTTTTTATTACTTTTGCCAACAAAATATGGCTCGTTTTTTACTTATAATATTAGTGTTGTACTTCGTGTTCCGCCTCATGAGGCGGTCGATCATGATTTATACCGTGAACAGTTTTCAGAACAAGATGCAGGAGCAGATGCGCAAACAACAACAGCAGGAAAAACAGCAGAAACGCCAGAATGAGGGCAAAATAAAGGTGGATTTCATTCCGCCGGACAAGAACAAACGGTTTGGCGACAAGGATGGCGACTATGTGGATTATGAAGAAATTAAATAAAATAGCAATACTGAATTTATGAACAAAAACTTAAGAAATCAGCTCCTGAAACACCTGTTGGTGGTGGTTGGATTTATGGTGATAACGATGGTGTATTTCTCGCCGTTGCTGCAAAACAAAGTGTTGAAACAGGGCGATATAGACCATTGGTATGGGGGTGCCAAGGAGATTCTTGATTTCAGGAAGGCTCATAACACCGAACCGCTATGGACGAACTCGATGTTTGGGGGCATGCCTGCCTATCAGATAACGGTTTTATATCCTTCCAACCTGATTCAGTATATAGACAAGGCCCTGCAGTTGGGTGTTCCGAATCCGGCGAATTATGTGTTCATTTACTTTCTTGGGTTCTATATCTTGCTGATAACGCTAAGGATTGATTATCGTCTGGCCATCATCGGTGCATTGGCATTTGGGCTGTCGTCGTTTTTCTTCATCGTCATCGAGGCTGGTCATAATACCGAGGCGCAAGCGATAGGATACATGGCTCCAGTGGTAGCGGGCATCATCATCGCTTATCGGGGCAAGTATTTGCTTGGTGGTGCGCTCACAGGTTTGGCCATGGCGCTGGAGCTATATGCCAACCATCCGCAGATAACCTATTATCTTTTGATGCTGGTGATGTTGATGGTGGCGGTCAATCTTTATACTACCATAAAAGAAAAATCTTGGAAGCAATTCATTACTGCTTCTGCAGTGGTAGGGGCGGTGAGTTTGCTTGCCCTGATGACGAACATCACAAGTTTGTGGGCTACTGCCGATTATGGCAAATATACCACTCGCGGTCAGAGTGAATTGACGGAGAAAAAGTCTTCTACTGGCCTTGATAGGGATTATGTTTTCGGTTGGAGTTATGGAGTAGGGGAGGCTTGGACGCTGCTTATCCCGAATTATAAAGGCGGTAGCAGTATGGTATCTTTGGGCAAGGACGAAAGTGTCTTGTCGAAGGTGAATCCTCAATATCGTCAGAACATTGCAAACTTTCCTTCCTATTGGGGTGATCAATCCTTTACTTCTGGGCCAGTATATGTGGGTGCCATTATCTGTTTCCTCTTCCTTCTTGGCTTGTTGATAGTGGAAGGTAACGACAGGTGGTGGTTGCTTGGTGGAACAATCCTTTCCATCTTCCTGGCATGGGGAAAAAATTTCCCAAGCTTCAATTATTGGATGTTCGATCACTTCCCGATGTACAACAAGTTCCGTTCGGTTACCATGGCCTTGGTCATTGCTGAGTTCTGCATGCCTTTGCTTGCCGTCTTGGCCTTGAATAAGATCATCACCACGCCAAAACTGCTGGAAGAAAAGAAGAAAAAGCTGTTCATTGGCATCGGTATTGCGCTGGGCATCACGCTTATTATAAGTTTGTCGCCAACGATATTCTCTCCGGTCTTTAAAAATGTAGAGGTGGTGCGCGATAATAAATACGTAACCATCAGCGAGTATGATCAACTGATGGGAGAAATAAAGAAACAGGGTGCCAATGACCAACAGGCTACAGATTTCCTTGACAACATCGAGATTGCTCGAAAGGCAGTTCTCGCTTCTGATGCATGGAGGAGTTTCTTTTTCATCATGTGCGCCGCAGCGATGGTATATGGCTACTCTCGTTATAAATTCAAGAAAGAATATCTGCTCATTGCCGTCGGGTTGCTGATAGTGGTCGATCTTTGGATGGTGGACAAGCGCTATATCAACGACGATTCCTACCAAGAGGCAAAAGTGAACAATGAACCGTATCAGATGAAGAAGGTGGATGAAATGATATTGCAGGATAAGACATTGGACTACCGCGTGATGAATCTATCTGACCCTTTCAATGATGCTAGGACCTCCTATTTCCATAAATCCATCGGCGGTTATCATGGCGCCAAGCTGAAACGTATCAAGGAACTCATAGAATATAGGCTCGATGGCGAATTGTCAAACATCATAAGTGCCTTTAAATCTCGAAATGACACCGCATTGGATATGGCCATAGCCCAAGCCAACTGCATAAACATGATGAATGGAAAATATTTCATCTATAATGTCGATGCTCCGCCATATCCTAACCGCCATGCCTTGGGAAATGCCTGGTTTGTGAAGGACTATAAAATAGTGCCCAACGCTGATGCCGAAATTGCCGCAATGAATAATTTCAACCCTGCCACTACGGCCATCATCGACCAAAGATTTAAGGACAAAGTCGATAACTTTACTCCAAAGACCGACTCCTCAAACAGCATCAAGCTCGTTAGCTACCTGCCAAACGATTTGGTGTATGAAACCAAGGCAAACTCCGACCAGTTGGCAGTGTTTTCTGAAATATATTTCGAAAGCGGCTGGAATGCCTACATCGATGGTAAGCTCAGCCCTCATTTCCGCACCAACTACCTCCTTAGAGGCATGAAAATCCCTGCCGGAAACCACAAGATAGAGTACAAATTCGAGCCCAGCCTCTATTCCACTGGCGAGCACATCGCCTTGGCTAGTTCGGCCCTGCTCCTTATTCTGGTCGGGGGCGTGTTTTTCAAACTCATAAAAGACAAAATGAAGGAAGAAGACACCAAAAAGCCTACCACGGCCAAGAAATAAACGCCCAAAATTGAAATCATCAATAAAAAGGACCGTCATCCACCGATGATGGTCCTTTTTCGTTCATCAAAACTCAACAACACTGAAACCCATCTCAAGAATCCTAAAAAATAGCTTAAAAATTATGAAAACAAGCCCTTTTATATTCAAAACAAGCCCTAAAACTTTACGCAGAAACACAAAAACACAGGGCAAAAGTTGTGTTTCTGCGTAAAGTTTCTGGCATTCTGCGTAAAGTTTTTGGCATTCTGTGTAAAGTTTTTGGCCTTCTGTGTAAAGTTTTTGACC
>CAIWCG010000196.1 GCA_903911135.1 uncultured Bacteroidota bacterium | reverse complement strand
CTTCTTAATAAGAAGATGCCTATCACGCTCTGCCACCTGGCAGCGGTATGGCTATAAATAGAAAAACAAATTCTTCCGGTGCATGTTTACATACAAAAGAATTATACAAAATAATTTTTGTATTGGTGTTTGTTTTCCCTACAGCCATAAAAGAAATTAGCATCAGCACACCATTCACCAAGTCCCTTATGAGTTCTTCAAGAAAGATGAAAAGATGATGGTAATATGTTATCATAGTTGTGCAATAATTTGCAGCCACAAAATTATAAAAAATTTGTTAATATTTCCAAATTATCCCTGCAATTTATTTGGAAAGACATGATAACTCTCCTATCTCATTATGATATGCGTTCCTTTTCCCACCTCACTTACATGTAGTTTTGCCTCCATAAATAATAACAACAAACTCTAAAATTTAAAACAACATGACAGCAGAACAACAACAGCACCTCGAGTCAGCAGAAGCTGGCCTCCAAATCCTCGATAACAATCATGGCTTATGGTCTACTCAACTAGCCTGGGAAAACGCCCACACCAAATTGGTTGATAACATCGAACTCATAAACTCCCTGAACGACATCGGCGATACCGATAACACAGGTGCAGCGGCAGCAAAAAAAACTAAACGCCTCATCATCGGCGAAAAGGCATACATCATCTGCCGCCCCATGATGAAATATTTTGAAGATCAACACGACGAAATTCAAGGAATTTCAGTAAGTTTTTCTGCCTCTCAATTAACCTATGCTTCCGAGAAAACCCTCCTCACCCGTTGGAAAAAATTGATTGATGTCGCCAACCTTCCTACAAATGCAGCCTTCTTTACAGGTGGTTATGATGTTACCATGCTTATGATAACAGACCTCCAAACAGAAAGAACCGCTTTTGAAACCATTGCCCCCACTCCCAAGGCAAAAAGATCCGTAAAAAAGACTGCCAAGCACGACCTCAAGGCTGAATTTAAAGACCAAGCCAAACTCATAGCAGGTATCGTAAATCTCGCTCAAGGAAAACGTGCAACACACAAATCCTTCGTCGAAGACATCGAAAATGCTTTCGGAATAGATACCACCGGAAACCGTTTGGTAAATGCTGTGTTCACCATCCGCGACCTTACTACAAATGTTTTGTTGAACAAGATAAAATTGACTTTCACCAAAGGCGATGTTACCTTCTCACAATTAAGCACCGACAAAGGATTGGTCACCGTCAAAGGAAAAGAACAAGGCAACTGGACACTTACCATCGAAGGCAAAACCTATGTCACTCAAGTACTGCCCGACATAGCCTTCGACCCCGAAAAACCAATCCTTAAACAAACAGTTAAACTGGTTAAATCCTAAACCAGATTAGCCAATATCACCAAAAAGCCCGAACAAAATCTTTTGTTCGGGCTTTTTGTTTTTCTATGTCAGTTATCTTAGCAGTTCAGCCCGCTGCTTTGTGTCGGTATTGGGGATGCAGCGGCTACAGCGGATAGCGGGACGTACATGATACGAGAAGTGAACATAGGCTCCTAATCGGAATTATAAATGTTGAATTATGAATTATAAATGGGGAGGAGGGCGAAATGGGGAGCCGGAATTATTTTGTTTGGCTGTATTTCAAGAGGATGATGTCGCCGTCGTTGGTGTTGTTTATGATGTCGTAATTGGTGGCTCCGGTGACGAGGATGTTGCCGTCTTGGTCGCGACAGATGGCATAGGGGTAATCGTCGAAATTCTCTGTTCCGTTGAATGTTTTGGCCCATTGCTGGATACCGGTGGAGTTGTATTTCAGGGTGATGATGTCTTCGCTGTCTTGGATGTTGTTGGTGTATCCTGTAATGTAGGCGTTTCCGTTTTGGTCAGCGGTTATGGCTATGCCTTCGTCGTCGCTGCTTAGGGTGCCGTTGTAAGTTTGTACCCATTGCTGTGTGCCGCTGGTGCTGTAGCAAATGGTGAGGATGTCGTAATCCACGCTTTTGTTGGCGGAATGGCCTGTAAGGATGACATTTTTGCCCGAAATGGTGATGGCTCTGGCTTCATCGTCATTGCCTTTTCCGCTGTATGTTTTGGTGAAAAGAGCTTCTCCGGAAGGGTTGTATTTGATTAGTATGAGGTCGTTTCTTTTTTCTGATATGTCGGTGAATCCGGCTACATAAACGTTTCCTTCGGCATCCAGAGCGATGGCATTGGCTTCGTCGTAGTCATCGCCTTTGCCATTGTAGGTAGCCACCCAAAGCTGTTCTCCTTTTGGGCTATATTTAATGGTGGTGATGTCGTAATTGGAGTCGGTATTTACTGCATATCCGGTAACGTAAATGTTACCTGCCGAATCAATTGCCAATGCTCTGGCAGCATCGTTTCCGTTATCGGTACCATTGTATTCCTTCGACCAAAGTTTGTTTCCGTTGGGATCTATCTTCATGGTGGCGATGTCCGTACCGGTAGATTTATTTGAAGTGTATCCAGTAACAACGATGTTTCCTGCATTGTCCAAGGCCATGGCAGCCACCTGGTCAGAACTGTCGGCAGTACCATTCAAATTCAATGACCAAAGCATGTTTCCTGATTTGTCGTATTTGATGACGACCATATCCTCCCCCTGCCCCTTTTGTGATGCATATCCGGCCACATATACATTTCCAACAGCATCCATGGCAATTGACTTCCCATTGTCATCTTCATTGGCAGTGCCGTTGAAAGTTTGTTTCCAGAGCTGTTTTCCTTCTGAACTATATAGAAGCGTAATGATATCTAAATCACCATTGGCAGAAATGGATGCTCCTGTAATGGCGATATTTCCAGTTGCATCGGTAGTCATTGCGTGAGCTTCATCCATTCCTTTAGCCGAACCGCTATATGTTTGAGCCCACTGTTGGTTTACTTGCGCGAATGAAATGAATGGTATCAACAAAAAGAAATAAAGAAGGATTTTCTTCCTCTTATAATGATATTTGCCAAGATTCGGTTTCATGCTGTTTATTGTTTTGAAGAATGTAAACCTAAAAGGTTTAATGAGAATTAGATTTAATGTTGAGGCGAAATTAGCAAAAAGTATCCATATTCGAAACAAAAAAAGCCGCCCTAACTTTAGAGCGGCTATATATGCCAATTGGTAAAACTCAATGAACTTAAAGGCTGTTGACGTGTTTTGTCAACGAAGATTTAAGGTTTGAGGCTTTGTTTTTATGTATTACATTTTTCTTTGCCAACTTGTCAAGCATGGCAGAAACTTTAGGAAGCAATTCTTTTGCAGTAGTCTTGTCCTTATTGGTTCTCAATGCCTTTACAGCATTCCTTGTGGTCTTGTCCTGATATTTGTTTATCTGGTGTTTTGCTTCGTTTGAACGTATCCTTTTTATGGATGATTTATGATTTGCCATTACTTTTTAATATTACTTATTTATTTTGAGGGTGCAAATATATTATTTTATATTTAAACAGCCAAATGTTAATTGCTTGATTTACTCCATTTAATATAAGAAGTTACCTGTTGTTTGGTTGGCTTTATCATTGGAATTACCGAATATCTACCATAATATTGGTCCATTGTTTCCTTAATAAATATAGTTTTTAACTTGTTTTTAGAGAATATATTTAGTGTGATGCCTACATTTTTTTTTTCATTGCATAATGCATCAAAATTATTTTCAATTTTCCAACCATTTACGCCAATTATTTCATCGTCTTTGCATAATCCGGCTTTCTCGGCAGGAGAATTTGGAGCAATAATCTTTAGTGTGGGTATAGTTTTATCGGCATCCAATTTGAAGCCTAAACAATTTTCATGATATAATTTTGATTGGTTAATTGAAATTTCGCAACCGATATGGCTTAATACTTCCTCCAATATCGGCTGTGTATCTTGTGTTCCATAAACAAAAGCATCAAAGAAATTTTGAAACGAACAACCAGCAATATCGCTTACTATCTTTACAAAGTCAGAATCGGAATATCCAATGTTCTTGTTTTTACCAAATCCATCATATAATCTTTTCATGACATCATCAAGAGAATGCTTGTCTTTAGTGAACATTCTGATAGATAGGTCCAGTAACAAAGCTACAACACAACCTTCCGTATATATATTCGTCTTTCTATGTGGTGCTCCATCTACATAACCATCCAGCCACGTATCATAAGAAGCATCGGTTACAGTTTGATTGAAGCGTCCATAGTTATGATAATGCTTTTGAATGCGATCATTTAGCGCATTGAAATACCGATTCTCATCAAATACTCCACTTCTTAACAAAACCAAGTTACCATAATATGTTGTTATGCCTTCATATACATATCCTAGCTTTGAAAAATTTCTTTCAGCATAATTATATGGTGTCATTTCCTTTGGTCTGAAGTTTTTCACATTCCAAGCATGAAACAATTCGTGTGAACTGATGCCTAAAAAATCATCATATAGCTTATTCATCAATTCATAACTTGGACCCATCGCAATTACCGTAGAAGCCTGGTGCTCTACGCCATGATGAAAGTCCATAGGCATAATTTGAAAGAAGAAATGGTATTCTTTAGCGGGGAAACTGCCAAACATCCCGATCTCTTCATCAGTAAAGGCAATGAAATCGCGCTTTATCTTGTCCAAATCCATTGTCATTTCGCCTTGAAACCACAAATGAAAGGTGATTCCATTGCTTTTATAGGTCGAATGCTTAAGTGTAGGGCTTGCTATGAACGGACTATCCACCATGGTATGATAATCCGGGGCCTTGATGACATTTCCTTTCTCCACTTTCAGGGCACAAGCCACTTTATAATCTTTGGGAACATGCAATTCCAATTTTACCGGCTTGTTTTCACTGCCTGCCACGTACAAAAAACAAAGAATCGGGTTTACATATAGCTGTTCCTCATCGAGCCAGCAGGAACCTGCATCCAATTTGGCGCAATAGAAGCTGTATTTAACATGAATCTCACCCTGCATATAAGTGTCAACAAGCCATTCGGAGGAATTGGTCTTATGGAAATTCAATTTGTTGCCTTTTTTATCAAAAACATGGAAGGTGATGATGTTTTTGGCGAAATTTCCTTCCTCATATCGGCCTGGGCGCCAAATAGGAAGACATAGTTTCAAGTTTGGAGCGGTGTTATCGCTGATGATCATCTCGATATCGAGCACATGTCGGTTTGGTTGGGAATAAGAAAGGATATATTTCACCATTTCATTTAGATTTAAGGCGGCAAAATTAGGTCTTTACTTGGAATTCGGGTTATTCAACTATATTCTCATGGGCATGGAGGACGATTATTGTACCCATGAACTCGATTATTGAACCCATGTATGCGATTATTGTACCCATGAACTCGATTATTGTACCCATGAACTCGATTATTGAACCCATGAAGTCGATTATCGAACCAAGCAACTCGATTATTGCGCCCATGAAGTCGATTATTGCGGATCTGTTAACATTTTGATGATTTGATAAAAAGCTGTTTTTTGATATTTTTGATGAATGGCGGGTAGCTGACCAATAGAAACGGGGATATTCAGCAGAAAAGAAAGGTGTAAGGTGGGTAAAATATTTTGAACTTTTTAATTGAGGTGAATAATATTGATTTTTATTGTACTTTTGCCTTGATGAAAAACAAGAAAGTGTTAAGTAATTGGATGGATTTTAATGAGGGCCAGATTGCATCTATTGGGGTGCTTTGTATTTATTATATGCATATTCAATAGATAGTATGGAAAGGGTATATTTCAATATCGACATTTTATCCCCTGAGCAAAAGGATAAACTTATTTATTTTGACCAATGGTTAAGAATTGATGGAAATTGGGCAGAAAAGGGCTTGCCTCTTTACGCTATTAAAATAGGAAATGTTGAATCGAATTCAACCAAAACTATTTTAGCTGAAAGTAGCGGGATCATGGAACAAAAGATAATTCATGGTGACTTAATAAAAAATGAAACATTGATTTGTAATATTCATCCATTAGGATCCTATAATAAAGAAAATAAGGAGTCTAATTCAACATATTATTTCTATTTAGACAAGTATAAATATCTAAACAAAAAACATTATATACTTGCAGGTGAATTAGGTATTAAAGATTGGTTTAAACAAGATGGAGAATATGTTAAAAAAGGCGATAAAATAGTATCCTTTTATAAATACGATGTTATTTATAAAGGCGGTGCTATTTATGCACATAATGCGGAAAAATCTGGGTACTTAGATATAAATATTTCAGATTGGAACAAATCCAGTATTTGGCAAAATACTCTTGTTTATGCAATTCATGATAAGGATGAAGATAGAATAAATCGTAAATTTGTTAACGTGCCGGATATAAAGGTAGACGATTTTACTAATAATAAAACCATTAGCATTAATGGAATCAGTTCTAAGTCAATTGATGGTAATATTACTTTTATTTTCAAATTTATAAACGAAAATGGAAAGGATTATATAGTTTTCAATTTTTTTGCGAAAGAAATAATGTTATCAAAAGATAATATTGTTTCATTTCTTTTTGAGGATAGTACGATAATAGATTTTAAACTTACCGATCAATCATACAAAATTATAAATGCTTCTCCTATGAAATGCTTCGAGAATAAGATGTTAATAACTGATGATGAATTAAAGCATTTCGAGTTTAACAAATTCAAAAAATGGAAGCTTAAAATCATGAAAAATAATATCGAAATTATTGGTGGAGATATTGGGGTGTACCCTTATCAATCATATAGCAATTTAAAGATTGTTATAAACAAGTTTGCAAAAGAATTTCGGGAATTAGTTAGAATGGAAATTCCTGATTATAATCCACTAATTAACAGATTAGAAACTAATATTCAACCTTTGGAATTAAATATTGAAGAGTGTTGTTATGTATATTTAATGGTTGACACAATAAATAAATATCATAAAATAGGCATTTCAAATAACCCTGAATGGAGAGAAAAAACTTTACAAAGTGAAAAGCCAACAATTGAATTGATCGCTTCAAAAATATTTATTAAACGTAAAATTGCAGCAAGCTTTGAAAAGGCATTACATGACACATACTCTGATAAAAGAATTAGAGGTGAATGGTTTCAATTAAATGAATCTGATATTAATGAAATAAGAATAACACTAAATGATTAAGCATACTATCTAAAGGTTTCACATTAGATATGTCAATGTATAATAAATCCTTCATAAATAATAATGCCTATATAATTGCATCCGTTTCGGTGCCATCATATAAGCATTGCCAATAGTAAAATAGTTCGGAATCTACTTGCAGCTTTCGAAGTAATTGAACTTCCGTTTGGCATCGTTCAGCTCGGTGTTCAGCACCGGATCTATCAAGGAAAAGATTTCGGCATCTTCGCGAACGCCCTTGTTGAAATTGATCTGGTCGAGCGTCATTTGTTTTGGCGTGAGGCTTCGGATTTGGCTGATCAGCTCCGATTTTGCCCTCATGAATTTTTTGATTTTAGTTTTCATCTGTAGTATTTTATCTGTTATTTACGCTTGCAAATTACGGGATAAGGGATTGCCGAAACATTATGGCAATGTTAAGGAAATAAGAATATTTTGGGGGACTAGCGACTTTGTCTTTTCAGGACGCCGGAAACCAGTAATGCCAACAGCGAAAACAGGGTGGCAATGGCAGCCAAGATGCCTAGGTAATCGCCATGTTTGGCATAGAAGGTCAGGGTATCGTTGGCATTGATGCTTTGGCTGATGACGGCTGGTTTCCACCAGGCGGTAGGTTGCATGATGTCGCCTCGCTGATTGATGAAACAAGAGGTGCCGGTGTTGGCAGAACGGGCTATGCTGCGGCGAAATTCGATGGCTGCCAAGCGGCCATAATTGCAGTGTTGGCGGTATCCCGGGCTGTCGCTCCACCATCCGTCGTTGGTGATGGTGAAGAGGAAGTTCGCTCCGTTTTTAAGATATCCCGTCAAGAAATCGCCATAGATGGATTCGTAGCAAATGGGGGTTCCTATCTTGCATTTTCCATCGATGGAATGGAACACGGTACGGTCCTTTTGGGTGCCGTAACTGCCAGTGGTTCCGCCCAAATCGATGGCATATTTTCCCAAGAACCCGAACAGTTTCGGGTAGGGCATCTTCTCTACTCCGGGGACCAGTTTTGACTTGTGATAAATCTGAATCTTGTCCGAATTGTCGAGCTGAATGGAGGCGTTGTAATCGTCAAAGAAATCCTTTGGATTGCTTCGGTCTTGGCGAGCAGTTTCGGAGATGGTTTCGCCTTCCTTGAAGCGCCTTTGCGAAGACATTCCACAAACGAAATTGAGTTTCGGATAGGGCTTGATGAAGCTGCGAATGGCCTTTATGCTTGGCGATTCGTCGAGATATTCTTCCCAAATGGCTTCGGCCAAGGCTGTTTCGGGAAACACGACATAATCGGTGTTGCTATCCACCTTTTGTGCAGCCAGCTTAAGCATCTTGTCCAGTTGTTCGGCATCATTGCCTGAAAACTTTTCGTTATAAGGGTCTATATTCGGCTGCACCACCACCACATTTTTTGGCTTGGAAGTTTCATTGTAAGAGGCATATCTCATTACTGAAATCAAGATGGGAATGATGATTATAGCTGTGATGACTTTCGCCTTTTGTTTCCAGACATTTTCATTTTTAAGGAGATTCTTAATCATTAAAAAGCAGAGGATATTGATGGTCATTATCCAGACGGAACCACCTAAAACACCGGTAAATTCATACCACTGGATGAGCGATGGAAAGGAGGCCAAACTGAAGCCCAGAGTAAGCCATGGCCAAGACAATTCCCAATAAAGATGGAGATATTCAAAGGCAATCCAGTAAAATACCAAAGACAGAAAACCCATCTTTTCGCCGAGTTTTTTTCTGGTGAGAAAAGCAAACTGAAAGATGATGGTCATGAACAAGGTGTTGAATCCGAATGCCGCTATCGAGCCCCAATCGGATGAATAAAAAACCCACCAGGTAGTGCCTACATTCCATAATAAAAGGGTTAGATAAACATATCCGAAATGCCTTAATCCCTTTCGTTTGAAACGATCATCATGAATAGAATCAATGATGAAAAATAGGGGCACAAAACCCAAGAACAGCAAGGGAACAAACAAGGATGGTGTCCAGCCGAGAGTAAGCAATAAGCCAGTAAAAAGGGCAAAAATAAATTTACCGAAGGGCTTATTAAGGAAGGTCATCAATAATTGTGTCTTTTGTATAAAAAGAATAACGAATCGTTACTTCTTTTTTGGAGTGACAGGCTTGGGTTGGTCTTTAGAAACTTTTACTGTATTCCAAGAATACACGCTGAAGTTTCGGAACTTGCAGCCTTCACAGAAATCGAATTTCTTGGTAGAATGTTCCTGCGATTTATAATTGGCAACAATACTGTATGGCACATCAACGGCATCCTCACCAGGTATAACGAACTTCCCTTTTGTGAAAGGCACCTTGTCGAAATAAATGAGGTAGTTAGGCACCTTGAATTCCATCGTATCGATGATATGCACGATCATGAATCCAGTGTTTACATCCTCGTAACTGGAGTAAACAAAGTTCTGGGATTTTGCATCAAATCTATAATCAATTGGGTCGCCATTAGCTTCTGTTTTTTCTCCTTTTGCAGATACAATCTGAAACTCCTTCGCCTTAACGGAATCAACCAATTTGTCGTTAAAGAATAACTTAACGGCTACCATGTGATTCGCCTTGTTTTGAGCCATTAAACCAATGGATAAACTAATTAAAATTAAAAGGATGGATATTTTTTTCATGTTCAATCATTCATTTATTTAGCGCAAAGATAAAAAATTCTCGTGAAACCGAATCGAGAATATTATTCAATTGCTTTTGTTTTAAACTTAATAAAACTACTATCAGTGTTTCAATTGTTTTAGATATTCAGTAGCCATGTGAGCACAATTTTCTCCATCAATGGCGGCTGAAATAATACCACCGGCATAGCCTGCACCTTCGCCGCAAGGGTAAAATCCTTTTATTTGCGGATGTTGCAAAGTATCCTTATCGCGAGGAATTCTGACAGGAGAAGATGTTCGGCTTTCCACCCCGACCAATATCGCTTCGTTGGTAAGATAACCTTTCATTTTGGTGCCGAAATGTTTTAATGACTCACGCAATGAATTTACGATCGGCGATGGCAACAAATCATCCATTTCAGTACTCAAGACACCAGGAATATAGGAGTTCTTTGGAAGGTCATTGCTTAATTTTCTTTCCACGAAATCCATCATTCTCTGTGCAGGTGCCTGAAGATTTGAACCGGCCATTTTATATGCCTTTTGTTCAATTTGCTGGCGGTAAAAAAGCCCCATCAGTGCATTATTCTTCTGGAATGGCTTGAAGTCATTATCATCTACACTAACCACCATTCCAGAATTTGCAAAGGGGTTATTTCGTTTGCTGGGAGACCATCCATTTACCACTATTTCTCCTGGAGAAGTTGCACATGGAGCAATGATACCTCCTGGACACATGCAAAATGAATATACGCCACGATTCATTGCCTGATGTACCAACGAGTAACTGGCGGGAGGCAAATGAGGATTTCGCGTTGTGCAATGATATTGAATCGAATCAATCAACTGCTGTGGATGTTCGATGCGAACCCCCAATGCGAATGGCTTTGAATGGATAAGGACATTTGCTTTTTGCAAAAGTTCATACGCATCAAAAGCGGAATGCCCTGTAGCAAGGATCAAGGATTTGCCATCCATTGAGAATTCATTAGATGAAGAAGCTACATCTACTTTTCTAACCATAATTCCTTTAATGGAGGAATCCTTAATTATCAACCCCGTAAGGAGTGTGTTGAAATGAATCTCTCCACCATATTGAAGAATGGTTTTACGGATATCAATTACCACATCTGGAAGTTTATTGGTGCCGATATGTGGATGTGCATCGACTAAAATGTCACTTGGGGCACCATAAGAAACAAGGATTTTCAATATACGGTTTACGTCACCTCTTTTAGTGGAACGAGTATAAAGTTTTCCATCCGAATAGGTGCCCGCTCCACCCTCTCCAAAGCAATAATTTGAATTGGGGTTAATTGTATGCAACTTGTTGATTGCAGCCAAATCCCTACGCCTTTCGCGTACTTCCTTACCCCTTTCAATAATTATAGGTTTAAATCCATCTTCCAAACAACGAAGTGCAGCGAACAAACCGGCAGGTCCGGCACCAATTATCAACACTGGTTGCTTGTTGCTGCAATCCATATAATTTTCTTTTGAAATATTTAATAATGGAGGTGTTTCATTTATGTAAACATCAACGGATAAGCGATACTTGACTTGCTTGGATCTTGCGTCTATGGATCTTTTGCGAATAATAACATCTGTAATTGTCTTTATTGAAATTTCTAGGTCTCTTGATGCAAATTCTTTTATCAGGAGTTCGTTGGCTACCTGTTCAGGAAGCAAGACAATCTCAATGTTTCTTGGCATTTATTGGGATATTATAACCAATGGGAATTATTCAAAACAGAATGAAATATAAAATATCTTGGAGAATAATCCATCTAGGTAATTGGAGTAGGCGGTGTTTTCCTTGACCAATAAGTTTCTCATTCCATGGAAAACCTTTAATTCGGGAGAGAACTTGAAATACTCAAAGTAAATATCAATCCCGACACCCAGTTCCCAACCAAAATCATTTTGTTGAAGTTTGACAATCTGCTTATTCAAATCCTTTACCTTGCTTTGAGATACAAAGTCGATGGCATATTTGGCTCCACCCAAAACATAAATTCGATAATTGTTTATCCTCACTGATTTGAATTTTATATCCAATGGAAAGTCGGCAAATGTTGATTGAACATTTTTTGAAACTATATGGTCTACCACTCCATTTTTAGCAAATGTATAATCCAATTCTCTTGCAGAAAAGGTAAGTGTTGGAATAAAGCGAAGATCGAAATTGTCATGCAATTTTAAATTGAGGACAATACCCAGATTCAAGCCACTGCTACTTTGAGATGTTACCTGATACAATGAATCTGCCTGATTCAAATCTCCACCAAGTTTAACTACAAAATCAGAGGTGTTAAAACCTAATGTAAAACCCGGATGCCACCACTGCCTATCATAATTTGGCATATTCTTTACCTGCACGTTTTGTGAATAAACAGATTTTAGAACAAGGAAAAGGATTAAACTATAAAGGAGTTTCTTGAACATTGATTTTATTTGTAGTTCCGGGCTTTTCTGCAATATATATCGTTGCTATTCCAAACGTGAGAGGGATATATTTTGTTGCATTGAACCCAACCGACTGCAAGATGCCAGTGAAAGCTTTTCCTTGCGGAAACGCCATAACGGAGTTGGGAAGATAGGAATATGCCGCATAATCCTTGGATACGATTCGACCTATAATTGGAAGTATGAACTTAAAATAAAAATTATAAAATTGCTTGACAGGAAACTTGGTAGGCATCGAAAATTCCAAAATTATTGCAACGCCGTTCGGTTTTAAAACCCGAAAAATATCTTCCAGCCCCTTATTCAGATTCTCAAAATTCCTTACTCCAAAAGCAACTGTTACCGCATCAAATGTTTCATCACTGAAGATTAATTTTTCTGAATCGCCTGGCAATAGCTGTATGAATTCAGTTAAGTTTTTCTTCTTGATTTTCTCTTTGCCAATCTCAATCATCTTTTCAGAAATATCGACACCAACTATTTTATCAGGATGAAGTTTGAGGGCAGCAATGGCCAAATCGCCGGTTCCGGTGGCAACATCCAGAATATATTTGGGCTGGTATTTCTTCAACAAACGAATGGCATTCTTCCGCCAGATGATATCTATGCCCATGGAAAGGAAATGATTCAAGAAATCATAACTACCGGCTATGTTGTCGAACATGGTAGCTACCTGTTCCTTTTTGTTCGTTTTCGAATCCTGATATGGGGTTACTATTTCTTTCATCGCCTTTATTTACAACTTCAGGTTCATTTGTTTTGCTTCTTCGAGCAATTGCTTCTTGTCTATTGGAACCACGCCAGCCTTTTCGCAAACCAAGCCACCAGAAAGATTCGAAATGGTACCTATCATAGTAGGAGACAATCCCAAGGCCAGCGATAAAGCCGCTACACTGATAACCGTATCCCCTGCTCCTGAAACATCCACGATATTTCTGATATGAGCCGGAAAAACATTGCTGAAATCATTTTTGCTCATGAAAACCCCAGCCTCTGAAAGGGTTATCATCACCAAGCCGATATTCCTTTCATCATGCAGAAAGGCGGCTGCCTTGGTCAGGCTTTCCTTATTGTTTTTATCCACCTCTATCTTCAAGCCTTCCTTCAATTCCTTTAGATTAGGTTTGAATAAGGTAACCGATTTATACGCATTGAAATTCTTCTTTTTGGGATCAACGGCAATCGGAATCTTATGCGAGTTGGCTATCGCCACCACCTCATCAATCAACTGTTCAGAAATGATTCCCTTGTCATAATCCTCGAAGATGATGACATTTATGCCATCCGTTTCTATCAGCGATTTCACCCTATTCACCAGCAGTTCCCGTTCGTCATTGGTTATCTCGTCCTCGTTTTCCTCATCAATCCGAAGCATCTGATGGTTGTTTCCCAGCACCCTCGTTTTCACGGTAGTTCTGCGTTTGCCGCTTCTTAAAATCCCTTCTGTCGAAATATTCTTTTCCTTCATCAGTTCCAGAAACTTCTCCCCCTTGAAATCCTGCCCTATCACGGTACATAAAATCGGGGTGGCGCCCATGGCACGGATATTCAAAGCCACATTGGCAGCACCGCCAAGACGGTCTTCCTTGCTCGTAACAAAAACCACCGGCACTGGCGCTTCAGGAGAAATCCGCTCCACCAAACCAGAGATGTACGAGTCCACCATCACATCCCCAATAATCAACACTTTCAGGTGATTATAGGCTTCAAAAACTGCTTCTATGGTTTTAAAATCATTCATAAGATACTCGAAAATACGCTGTTGTTAATACTGCAAACTTATAAATAATAACGGACTTGAAGCAAAACACCTTATAAATCCACCTTTCTCCCCACCTAATTTATAATCTATAATTCATCATTTATAATTCCTTTATGGAGCCTATATCCTCTACTCGTCCCATCTACGTCCCGCTATCCGCTGTAGCCGCTGCCTGCCCTTTACCGACACCAAGCAGCGGGCTGCCGCTACTATCGGGGCTAGGTTTTGATGGCAGGTGGCTCGAAAGGAATTTATCTATATTATTACAAATCAATGGTTTATACTCAAGATTTCAACGTTTGGACTGAGGGGGCAAAAGTTTTGCCCCCTCAGTCCAATGTTTTGCCCTCACGGTCCAAAGGTTGGACCCCACGGTCTAAAGTTTTGCTCCTATGGTCCAAAGTTTTGCCCCTACGAGCCAATGTTTTGCCCCCATGAGCCAAAGTTTGTACCCACTGTCCAAATGTTCAATTCTTAGGCAGAAACATGCTTTGGCATTTTATTGTGGGCTCCTTCGAAGCTACCTGCCGTCAAAACCTAGCCCCGATAGTAGCGGCAGCCCGCTGCTTGGTGTCGGAAATGGGAAAGCAGCGGCTACAGCGGATAGCGGGACTGGCCCTGATACGAGAAGAAACCGTAGGCTCCTTATAGAAATTATAAATGATGAATTATATATTATAAAATGTGAGGGGAGATGATGGAGGAACAAGGGGAATCATTGGTGGTGATAGGGTTCGTTGTTGAGAATCGTCATGGCGCGATATAACTGCTCGACGAAAAGCAGACGTATCATTTGGTGGGTGAAGGTCATCTTCGAGAGGGAGATTTTGGCGTTTGCCCGCTTGTAAATGGCTTCGTCGAAACCATAGGCTCCCCCTACGATAAAGGTTATCGGTCGATGGGTTTTGTCCAAAAAAGCGGCAAATTCGGTGGAAGGAAACTCTTTTCCCTGCTCATCGAGCAGCACGATGTAGTCCTTGTCGGTAATTTTCTTCAGCAGCAGTTCGGCCTCCTTTTTCTTGAATTCGTTTGGCGACAAGTTGCCTGTATTTTTCAATGCGGGAATCTCCACGATGGAGAAATCCATGTACCGCGTCAGCCTTGTTTGATATAGCTTGATGCCCGTTTGCAAAAATCCGTCTTCGGTTTTGCCTACCACCAATAAAGTTATTTTCATGGTGCAAAATAAGGTAAATAAACCAATAAAATCACAAAAAAGTACAATTTCTTACCAAAAATATTTCGTAATTTTGCAATTGAAATTTATACTCTACTAACGAGAAATTAAAAAAAGAAAAAATAAATGAAAAAATTTTTGATCAATGGGGCCGCGGCAATATTGTTGGTGTTGTCATTTTCAGTGGTGAAAGCGCAACCTTGGATGAATTCCGTTACCGACAGGAACAATCCGAATTTCTTTGAGATTCAAAAGGCATTTTACGATTATTGGAACGCCAAAGGGATAGATGTAACCAAGAAAAGCCCAAAAGAAGATGAAGATGATGGCATGGCCGGTTACAATCAATTTAAACGATGGGAATGGTTCATGTCGCCAAGGGTTTCTGCCACTGGCGAGTTGCCAAATCCTATGGCAAACTACTTGGAATGGGAAAAAGAACAGGCAAAAAGCACTATGAGAACGAAAAACATAGCTACCATCACCTCTAACTGGACTTGCCTTGGACCTACTTCGGTTCCTGCTGCAAATTCTGGCCAGCATGGTGCCGGAAGATTGAATTGCGTGGCGGTGAATCCTCTAAATGCAAATGTGATATATGTAGGAGCTCCTGCAGGAGGCCTCTGGAAATCAACCAATGGTGGTACAAGCTGGACTGCATTGGCACAAAATCTGGCTTCCATTGGCATTACCGACATTGCCATAAACCCAACCGACACAAGCATGATATTCATTGCCACAGGCGATAAGGACGCATCGGATACCTACTCTGCCGGAGTCATGAAATCGACTGACGGGGGATTGACATTCGCCACCACTGGCTTGAACTGGGGTGTAAATCTAACTCGAAACATAGCTCGACTGATTATCAATCCTGATTCGGCAAACATAATGCTTGCTGCCACCACTATAGGCATAGTTAGGACCATAAATGGAGGTGCCACATGGACAACCAGTTTAAGCATAGGCGGCATTTATGATATGGAATTCAAACCTTCTCATCCAAGAACGGTATATGCTTGCTCTGGCACCCATGTTTATCGTTCTGTCAATGGAGGAACCACGTTTACCGCCTTGTCAACTGGTTTGCCAACAACAGGAACAACCAGAATGCAATTGGCTGTTACGGCAAACGACACCAATTATGTCTATGTTCTAGCTGCCGCAACTGACAATAGTTATTATGGTTTATATCGCTCAACGGATGGTGGAACCACTTTCACTACCATGTCTTCCACCCCGAATATTCTTGGTTTCAGTACCAACGGAAGCAGTACCGGTGGTCAAGGTTGGTACGATTTGGCTTTGGCAGTTTCGCCTACCTCCAAGACTACGGTTTATGTCGGAGGAATAAATGTCTTTCGTTCTACCAATGGAGGCTCATCTTGGACTTGTGTAGGGCAGGGTTACAATAACGTAACCAGTTCCAGCCATGTCCATCCCGATGTACACAACTTATATTTCTCTCCTGGCAGTGGTACCGTAATTTATTGTGCAAGCGATGGAGGTTTATTTAAATGCACCAATGCTACAGCTACCAATCCAGCTTGGACAGACGTTAGTTCAGGTTTGCAAATCATGGAATTCTATCGCATTAGCTGTGCGCAAACCTCCACCACCATTTGCATAGGTGGGGCACAAGACAATGGCTGCAACAAATACTCGGCAGGCACCTGGACAAGCATTGCTGCTGGTGATGGAATGGGAACAGCTATCGATTTCTCCAATGCAAACACCATGTATGAAGAAGGCCCTTATGGCGATTTAAGTATTTCCACCAATGGAGGTGGCAACTGGGGAAGCATTCCTCCTACATCAAACGGTGCTTGGGTTACTCCTTTCGTTATCGACCCGAACTCCAACACCACCCTATATGCTGGCTATACCGAACTTTATAAAACCAGTAATCAAGGTAATTCTTGGACACAAATCACAAGCAACCTAACCGGTGGCACCAACCTCATCGAAGCAATCACCGTTGCACCTTCCAATTCCAACTATCTTTATGTTGGTGCCGGTCCTGTTACATCTGGTCCTTCTGCCTGTACCGCCTTATATAAATCAATCAATGGCGGAACTACTTGGACTACCATTACCGGAACATTACCATTAGGCGGAGCTCCATTGACGTATATAGCCGTGAAAAACAATGACCCCAATACCGTATTTGTCACCCTATCCGGTTATATCAATGGCAACAAAGTCTTCAAAACCACCAATGGCGGAACCACCTGGACAAACGTATCGGGCAACTTGCCAAATGTCCCCGTAAACTGCATCGTGTATGTTCCAAACACTCCAAATGCCATATACGTAGGCACCGACATCGGAGTATATTATACCGACGACGTCCTTGGTTCCTGGGTTCCATTCAACACCAACCTCCCAAACGTAGTCGTGTTCGACCTCCAGATTCAGCGAACAGGAAGCTTGCTAAGAGCCGGAACCTACGGCAGAGGATTATGGTCAACCCCGATGTACATCACCACCGACATCCCCGAAGTAGCAGCCAACAGCACCGTAGAAAAGATTTTCCCTAACCCAACCACAGGCGAATTGACCATCAACCTACCCACCAATGGCCCCGTTACCATCGAAATATTCAATGTATTGGGAGAAAAAATCAACAACCTACCCATCGAATCCAAAATCCCCAACCAATACACCATCAACCTAAGCGCACAGCCAAAAGGAATCTACCTCATCCGCACCACCACCAACGAAAGCACAGCCACCGAAAAGGTAGTCCTCACAAAATAGATACACTGCATTAATTTATTTTTTATTGAAAAGCCGTCCAAAACATTTTGGGCGGCTTTTTCTTTTTGAAGCCTATATCCTCCTCTCGTATCATGGTGCGTCCCGCTATCCGCTGT
>CAIWCG010000195.1 GCA_903911135.1 uncultured Bacteroidota bacterium | reverse complement strand
TGTAGCCATGAAAAAAAGTTTTTATAGGTTCAGAAGTTTCTGAAGGGATGGGAAAACTCCTTTTTAGTTTGTGGGGGGTGGAATTTATGGGGTTTTAAGGGAAAAATAGAGACTCATAATTGGAATTGTTGCGCTCATAAGAGGCATCGGAGCACTCATAATTGGCATTGTTGCGCTCATAAGAGGCATCGGAGCGCTCATAATTGGCATCGGAGTTCTCATAATTGGTATTGTTGCGCTCATAATTGGCATCGGTGAACTCATAATTGGTATTGTTGCGCTCATAATTGGCATCGGAGCACTCATAAGAGGCATTGTTGTTCTCATAATTGGCATCGGAGCACTCATAATTGGGGTTTCGTGCCCATTTTTTGGGGGTCTGGATTACAAATCCAGACCAGCGGGTGGGGTAGTGAACCACCTTACAGGACGGCGAGAAAAAAGCCGACCTGTCAGGATGTTCACCGCAACCGGGTTACTTATAAAAAGTTGTTTCGAGGCAACCTGCCGTCAAGGCATAGCCCCGATAGTAGCGGCAGCCCGCTGCTTTGTGTCGGTTTTGGGGATGCAGCGGCTACAGCGGATAGCGGGACTGGCCATGATACGAGTGGAGGATATAGGCTCCTAAAAAGAATTAGGGATTAGGATTTAGGAGGGGGAGAGATAATTCGGGTTTTTTATTACTTTTGCCCTCCCTAAAGAAAATTTTTCGATGAAAATTATAAGACTTGTCATAATCATGTTGTTTGCGATGGAGATCATTGCGTGCCAGCCGACGAAAAAAGCGAAGGACGACAGCATAGACAGCGACTTGGTGAAAAATCCGGCGACGGCTGACAGCAAGGATACCAGCAGGAAACTTCCGATATTCAAGTTTTATGAGGAGAGTTTTGATTTTGGAAGGATAAGGGAGGGGCAAAAGGTGCATCATACCTTCAAGTTCAAGAATGTGGGCAACAGCGATTTGATCATTTCTAATGCTCATGGTAGTTGTGGCTGTACCATACCTACTTATTCTGAAAAGCCGGTGTTGCCGAATGAGGAGGGGGCGATAGAGGTGTCGTTCAACAGCACTGGCAAGGAAGGGGTAAACAGGAAAACGGTGACGATTTATGCGAACACGATTCCGAACACTCATGTGCTGACGATAAGCGGCGAGGTGAAGCCCGAGAAAGAAAATAAATAACAATAAATATAAAAAGGACATGCAAACATTAAGCATTTTATTACAGGCAGGCCCTCCAGGAGGAGCAGGTGGCGCATCAACATTGATCATGATAGGGATGATGGTGATCGTATTTTACTTTTTCATGATACGCCCACAGATGAAAAAGGCGAAGACGGAAAAACAATTCAAGGAAACCATCAAGGAAGGCGATAAAATCATTACTATCGGAGGGGTTCATGGGAAAATTCTGGAGGTTCATCCTACCACTTTCATCATTGAGGTGGAAGGCAAAAATCGACTGAAGATAGAAAAGACGGCTATCTCCATGGATGCTACCAGAGCATTGAATGCACCGGAAGTACCTGCAAAAACAAAATAATTTTTTGTCTGATGAATGGATGCTGCCAGAATGGTTTTGGAATTCTGTAAAGGAATGGGATAACTTGAATGCAGCATGAAAACGGGGTTCATAAATTTTTTCAGGAACTACAACATCAAGAATAAAGCGAAGTTTCGAACCAAACTGTATATTTTCATAGTATGCATCTTCATCGCAATATCTTTCTGGTTGTTTCTATCGCTTGGAAATAATTTTGATACGACCATAAATCTTAAAATAGACTATCAGAACCTTCCAACAGACAAAACATTGACTAGCAATCTTCCAAAGCAATTTTCAGTTCAGGTGAATGCCAAAGGATTTGATCTTTTGGGATATTATTTCAATACACGGAGATTGCCGATAACGATAGATTTGTCCAAGACGAATTTAAAGGAAAGCCCTAACGCCAACAAGGAATTCGATATTTCTACCGCTGACTTTTATCCTGAAATAAACAATTATCTTGGCGATAACATTCAAATATTGTCAATCAATCCTGATACGATCAAACTTTATTTTAGTGCCTTGTCAACGAAAAAGGTTCCCGTCAGGCTGAACATTGAATTGCAATGCAGAAAACAGTTCGATGTGAATGGGTTAACAAAATTATCGCCTGACAGCATAACCGTTTCCGGCACAAAAGAGGAGCTTGACACCATTTCATTTGTGAGTACGGTTCATAATCTCTTCAAGGATATCGATAGACCCATATCTGAAATGATTGATATTGAAAGAAGCACGGAAAGTCATTTGTTTTATTCATTGGATAAGGTTTATGTAACTATTCCTGTTGAAAAATTTACAGAGAAAACTCTTGAAGTTCCCTTGAAGTTGATTAATCTGAAACCCAAATTCAACGTTAAGGTAATTCCGACAAAGGTTAAGGTCAGTTTTATGGTTGCCATCAGTGATTATTCAAAAGTGTTTCCAGATATGTTTGGTGCCGAGGTGGATTTTGCGAATTTCCAACCTGAAGATGTTTCGAAAATGAAAGTTGCCATGCATGTCTCTCCAAATTACATCAAGTCAATGCAGATTGCTCCAGAATATGTTGATTATTTAATAATTAAATAGATGCTTGTAATAGGAATCACCGGGGGTATTGGAAGTGGCAAAACGGTTGTTTGCAAATTATTTCAACAACTTGGAGTACCTGTTTACAATGCCGATAATGAGGCCAAGAAATTAATGGCTTCAGATTTGGTTTTAATAAAAATGATTAAGAAGAAATTTGGACCAGAAGTTTATGGTTCCAAAGATGAATTAAACAGAAAAAAGCTAGCTGAAATCGTTTTCAAGGATAAGGAAGCATTGGCCAAGTTAAATTCAATCGTTCATCCTGCTGTAAGAAAACATTTTAAAAAATGGGTGACAGAGCATTCTGATGTTCCTTACGTAATGAAGGAAGCTGCCATTCTAATCGAAAGTGGAGCTAGCGAGGATTGCAATAAGATAATAACGGTAGTTGCCCCAAATAATTTAAGGATAAAAAGGGTGGTAGAACGGGATAACGTTTCCAAGGAACGCGTTAAATCAATAATAGCGAGCCAAATGAGCACTTCGGAAAATGTAAAGAAATCGGATTTTGTAATACATAATGATGATTCTGCGATGGTTATACCCCAAGTACTGGAAATGCATGAAAATTTCCTAACGCTTTCAAAGGATTTTTAATCAGTAATCCAACCATTGAAAACAGCGCAATTATCTATTTTCGATACTCCATCAGGGGTTGATTATAATCTAATTAAATCAACGCCAATAGGGCTTTATTGCTCAGTGGGTGATTTCTTCATCGATCCGAAGAAATCGGTAAAAAATGCGCTGGTCTCTCATGCTCATTCGGATCATGCAGTAAAAAACAACAAGAATATTTATTGCACAGCTCCAACAAAAGATTTGATGCAATTCCGCAATTCAACAAAAAACTCTTTGGAGCAATTTTATGTCATGGAGTACGGGAAAACATTTGAGTTGCAAGATGTGAAGATTACCTTTTATCCGGCAGGACATATATTAGGCAGCGCAATGATTCTGATGGAACATGATGGAGTGAAATACCTCTATACCGGGGATTTTAAACTGCAAGCGGATAATTCGTGTGAGGCAATTGTATTTATTGGTGCGGATGTTTTGATTACTGAAACAACCTTTGCAAATCCAAGACATGTTCACCCAGATGCAGACCAGGAAATTTTGAAATTGAACGACCTGAAGGATAAAAATACAATCATTGGAACCTATGCATTAGGTAAGGCTCAAAGGGTTACCCAACTTGCTTTGAAACACTGCCCTGAAAAGATAGTGATGGTTCATTCGGCAATCATTCCGTTGCATCATATCTATAAGAAATTCAATTATGATTTGGGAAATTGGCTTCCATATAGCCGGGATCTATTCAAGACTTCAACAAATTGCATCTATATTGTTCCGCCGTATATTTATAATCAATACAAGGACAATTCGAAATATTATTCGGCATTTGCTACCGGTTGGGATTGGTTTTATAAACATAATTCCATTCGATTGCACATCAGTGATCATGCTGACTGGAATGATTTACAGATTTTAGTGGATAAGGTGGCACCCAAGAAAATCTTAACCGTACATGGCGATGGCAGGCATTTGCAATATCATTATTCCATGCTTGGAATTGATGTTGGTATTTTAGGATAAAATTGAATCATGAAAATATTTTCTACACCACAGATTAAGGAAATGGATAGGTTCACTATCCAACAGGAACCGATAGAATCCATTGATCTTATGGAGCGGGCTGCCGAGGAATGTTGCAAATGGATTTCAGAAAACATCTTGACGGAAGATGAAAATGAATTTGATAAAATAAAGATCCTTTGTGGACTTGGAAACAATGGAGGAGATGGCTTGGCGATAGCTCGGATTCTTTCAGGATTGGTAAGTAATGTGGAGGTATATATTATAAAATATTCTAATGATTCTTCTCCTGATTTTATCATAAATGAAGAACGATTAAAGAAGATCAAGGAATTGAATTTTCATTATGTCGAATCATCAAATGATATTCCCTCGTTTTCGAAAAGTGATTTGGTCATTGATGCTATTTTGGGTTCGGGATTGAATAAGATGGTGGAAGGATTGGCGGCTGAAGTCATTCATGCCATCAATAGTTCGAAGGCAAAGGTGGTAGCAATAGACGTGCCTTCAGGATTGTTTTGCGACAGCGCTTCAATCATTAAGAATGCAGCAATTGTAAAGGCAAATCATACCCTTACATTTCAATTGCCCAAACTGGCATTTATGTTTCCGGAGAATTATGAATATGTTGGCGAATGGCATTTGTTGGACATTAATCTTTCACAGCAATTCATCGACCATACATCCACAAAAAATCATTATTTAACCAAGGATATCATTCAATCTTTCCTTCATCATCGCAGTGTGTTTTCTCATAAAGGAACTTATGGCCATGCAATGATCATAGCGGGAAGTTATGGTAAGATGGGAGCAGCGGTTCTGGCTTCGAAGGCTTGCTTGAGAGTAGGAGTAGGGTTATTGACAACTCGAATTCCCAAGTGTGGATACGAAATTTTGCAGACTTCCACTCCGGAGGCAATGATAGAAACCGATGAGGAAATGAATTTCATTACAAGCATTAAAAATACAGAGGTTTTTAACGCCATTGCAGTAGGGCCAGGGATAGGGATGGAGAAACAGACGCAAATTTTTTTAAAGATTCTTATACAGCAATCCTCAATTCCAATGATCATTGATGCGGATGCCATCAACCTATTGGCGGAGAACAAAACTTGGCTTTCGTTCTTGCCGAAGGGCAGCATCTTTACGCCGCACCCAAAGGAATTTGAACGGTTAGTGGGCAAATCAAGCGACAATTTTGAAAGGATGAAGATGCAGCAGGAGTTCTCTTTCAAGTATTCCTGCTATGTGATTTTGAAGGGAGCCCATACCTGCATTTCATTTCCTGATGGCACTTGTTATTTCAATTCTACCGGCAATTCTGGCATGGCTACTGCAGGAAGTGGAGATGTGCTGACTGGTATTTTGGCTGGACTTTTTGCTCAAGGATATTCGTCTTCCGAAACCTGCTTGCTGGGTGTTTTCATTCATGGGCTGGCGGGAGACATTGCGAAAGAAAAGATGGGAGAGGAAGCCATGATAGCCAGCGACATCATCGCTAATCTTGGCAATGCTTATAAGGCATTGAAAGAATAATAGTTATTCGCTACGGGAAGATGTTGGTGGAGTAGATTTATAAAATCTTAAGGAATAAAAAGCCTGCGCCTTGAATAAAATAGGTTGAAATTTCATTTTCAAGCTGTTTTAGCTTAAAAATTCATAAAAATATGGTTATCCCGTTCGTTTGATGCCCGAAAAAGACGTGTTAGGTTT